>JAPSIJ010000239.1:0-1691 GCA_031178805.1 Cellulomonas sp.
CCGTGTCCCGGCCGACCGCCGCGCCGTGCTCGTCGAGGATCGCGCTCTTGCGCGTCAGCGTGTCCAGGTCGCCGAACGAGTGCCACGCGTCCGCGTGCTCGGCCACGACCCGCAGCGTCTTCCGCTCACCGCCGCCGCCGATCAGGATAGGGATGTCCCGCGTCGGGGCGGGGTTGCCCGCGGCCAGGCGGGCCTTGATCCGCGGCAGCGCCTCCGCGAGCTCGCCGATCCGGGTGCCCGGCGTGCCGAACTCGTAGCCGAACTGGTCGTAGTCCTTCTCGAACCAGCCGGCCCCGATGCCGAGGATCAGCCGGCCGCCGCTGATGTGGTCCACGGTGCGCGCCATGTCGGCCAGCAGCTCGGGGTTCCGGTAGGAGTTGCACGTGACCAGGGCGCCGATCTCCACGCGGCTGGTCTGCTCGGCCCAGGCGCCGAGCATGGTCCAGCACTCGAAGTGCTTGCCGTCCGGGTCGCCGTAGAGCGGGAAGAAGTGGTCCCAGTTGAAGATCACGTCGACCCCGAGGTCCTCCGCGCGGCGGACCGCGTCGCGGATCTGGGCGTAGTCGGCGTGCTGGGGCTGGAGCTGGACTCCGATGCGGATGGGTCGCGTCATGGCAGCACGGTACGACCGGCGGCCCGCGCGGGCGCTCCGGCGCGGCGTCTACGCTGGCGTGCGCCGCCGCGCCGCCCGGGCGCCGGCCGCTCCCCCACCCCCCGGAGGTCCGCATGTCCGCCGTCGCCGAGGCGTCCGCGCCCGTCCCCCTGCGCTGGGTCGGCCCCCTGCGGGTGAGCGGCAACGTCATGACCGGCGAGACCGAGGTGCCGCTGGCCACGTACGAGTCGCCGCTGTGGCCGTCGGTCCGCCGGGGCGCGCGCCTGTCCACGATGGTCGAGGGCGGGATCCGGGCGACGCTCGTGGACGAGCGGATGTCCCGGTCCGTGCTGCTGGAGGCCGACGACGCCGGGGTCGCGCTCGCCGCGTGGCAGCACCTGCAGTCCCGGCAGGACGAGCTCGCCGCGGTCGTCGCGGGCAGCAGCCGGTTCGCGCGGCTGATCGACCTGCACGCGCAGATCGCCGGGAACCTGCTGTTCGTGCGGTTCGAGCTGACCACCGGCGACGCGTCCGGGCACAACATGGTGACCAACGCCGCCGACAAGCTGATGGACCACGTCCTGGCGACCGTGCCCGGCGTCCGGTACGGCTCGATCTCCGGCAACTACTGCTCGGACAAGAAGGCCACGGCCGTCAACGGCATCCTCGGCCGCGGCAAGAACGTCGTCACCGAGATCGTGCTGCCCCGCCGGCTCGTCGAGCGGTTCCTGCACACCACGCCCGAGGCGGTCGTGCAGCTGAACATCCGCAAGAACCTGATCGGCACCATGCTCGCCGGCGGCCTGCGCTCGGCGAACGCGCACTACGCGAACATGCTGCTGGCGTTCTACCTGGCCACCGGCCAGGACGCCGCCAACATCGTCGAGGGCTCCCAGGGCCTCACCCACGCCGAGGTCCGCGACGGCGACCTGTACTTCTCCTGCACGCTGCCGAACCTCGTCGTCGGCAGCGTCGGCAACGGCAAGGGCCTGGACTTCGTCGAGGAGAACCTCACCCGGCTCGGCTGCCGCGAGGACCGCGAGCCCGGCGAGAACGCCCGCCGGCTGGCGGTGCTCTGCGCCGCGACCGTGCTGTGCGG
>JAPSIJ010000239.1:1791-4443 GCA_031178805.1 Cellulomonas sp.
TCGGCAACGGCAAGGGCCTGGACTTCGTCGAGGAGAACCTCACCCGGCTCGGCTGCCGCGAGGACCGCGAGCCCGGCGAGAACGCCCGCCGGCTGGCGGTGCTCTGCGCCGCGACCGTGCTGTGCGGCGAGCTGTCGCTGATGGCGGCCCAGACCAACCCGGGCGAGCTGATGGCCGCGCACCTGAAGCTCGAGCGCGGGACCGCCGCGCAGGGCTGAACCCGCCTTACCCTCGACTTGGGGAGCGACGGGCCGGTCGAGGGAGGCAGCATGCACTTCGGCGGCGACGAGGACCCGGGCTCCGCCGACGTGCCGCGCGACCCGCGGCTCGCCTACAGGCTCGACGGCACCGCCGGCGGTCCGCTCGTCTGCCTCGAGGCGACGTCGGTCGCGGTGGACGGCGCACCGAGCGGCGTGCTCTCCCGCTGGGGCCCGGACGCCTCACCCGACGCCCTGCCGACGTTGCTGCTGGAGTCGTCCCGCGAGCACCCGCTCGAGAACGGGAACACGGACCTCGACGTGGCCACCGGTGCGCTACGAGGCTGGCTCTCGGCGACGGCCGCGGCCTCCGGCACGATGTCCCTGGCGGTGCTCGCCGCCGCGCAGCACCTGTGCCCGGACGTCGTGGGTCCTGCCGACGGCGTGCTGGTCGTCGACGGCGTCCCGCTCCCGGGCACTGTCGCCACCTCCGGCGCGCTGACCGCCCGGGTGGTGCGCCGCGAGGACCACACGGTGACGGTCGTGCACACCGACGACGTCCGTCCACCGGTCAGGGTGGTCCGCGGGATGCCTGTCGTCTGACCTGCCGATTCGTGACCGCGTTCACGAACGGGATGATTCCGGGCGTCCGCGGCGTTCAGTGAGGAGCGCGTGAAGAGTCGCGGACCCTGCTGGTCGGGGGTCACGCGCGGGGCTACAGTCGTCCGGGCCTCGCGTGGCGGCCGGCTCGTCGGCGCGCCACGTCCCGGGGCCTCGCCGGCCCGGGCCACCGCCCGCGGACGACGACCAGCCCGAGAGGATCCCACCCCGACATGCAGCTCGGCATCGACGACCTGGCGTTCGCCACCGCGGACCGGTACCTCGACCTGGCGGACCTGGCCCCGGTGCACGGGGTCGAGCCCGCCAAGTACACGGTGGGCCTGGGCCAGGACCGGATGAGCGTGTGCGCCCCCGACGAGGACGTCGTGACGCTGGCAGCCGCGGCGGCGCTGCCGCTGGTCGAGGCCCTGGACGACGCCGGCCGCGCGGCGATCCGCACCGTGCTGCTCGCCACCGAGTCCGGCATCGACCAGTCGAAGTCCGCCGGCGTGTACGTGCACCGGCTGCTGGGGCTGTCGTCCGCCGCCCGCGTGGTCGAGCTCAAGCAGGCCTGCTACGCCGGCACCTCGGCGCTGCAGATGGCGCTCGCGCTGGTGGCGCGCAACCCGGAGCAGAAGGTCCTCGTGATCTGCTCCGACGTCGCCCGGTACGACGTCGGCTCCGCCGGCGAGCCGACCCAGGGCTGCGGCGCCGTCGCGATGCTGGTGACCGCGGACCCGCGGCTCGTCGCGATCGAGCCGGTCTCCGGCCTGCACACGTCCGACGTCATGGACTTCTGGCGGCCGAACTACCGGACGACCGCCGTGGTCGACGGCCGGCTGTCCATCAAGGCGTACACCGACTCTCTCAGCGGCGCGTGGGCGGACCTGCAGGCGCAGGGCGGCCCGGCGTTCGGCGACATCGACGCGTTCGTCTACCACCAGCCGTTCACCAAGATGGCGACGAAGGCGCACGCGCACCTGACCCGCGTGGCCGGCGCCCCGCGCGACGCCGCGGTGATGGAGGCGCAGATCGCCGACACGCTCCGGTACAACCGCGAGATCGGGAACTCCTACACGGCGTCGATGTACATCGGCCTGGTGTCGCTGCTCGACCACGCGGCCGAGGACCTGGCGGGCGCGCGGATCGGGTTCTTCAGCTACGGCTCCGGCGCGGTCGGCGAGTTCTTCACCGGCGTCGTGCAGCCCGGGTACCGCGCGCACCTGCGCACCGCCGCGCACCGCCGGCTGCTGGACGAGCGCGAGCGCATCTCGCACGCCGCGTACTCCGCGATCGTCGCGCCGGTGAACCCGGTGGACGGCGGGGACCACACCATCGCCCCGGTCAGCCGCAGCCCCTTCCGGCTCGCGGCGATCACCGGCCACCAGCGGGTCTACGAGCGCGCGGAGGCGGCGGCCACCGCGGTCGCCTGACCCTCGCGCGCGACGGCGCACGAGACACCACGACGGCGCACTCCACGGGGTGCGCCGTCGTCGCGTCTCGTGCGCCGTCGCGGGTCGGGGCTACTGGTAGGTGACCAGGTCGGGCACCGGCTGCACCGCGTAGGTCTGCGCCGGGTCGAGCATGGGCTGGTCCTCGTCGTAGAAGTTCTTCCAGCCCCAGTGCACCGGCGGGGCGCCCTGGCGCAGCGTCGCCCAGGTGCCCGCCTTCGCCGGCTGGGAGCCCTGGCCGTCGGCGTGGATGATCATGGCGAGCTCGTCGTGGCTCGTGTCCAGCCGCTCGCGCTCGGTGATCATCCGCAGCGAGAACTGGTGCAGCAGGAACATCTTCTGCGGCAGCTGCCGCTCCCGGGTGAACTGCGCGAGCCAGTCGGCGGTGGCGTTGACCTCGTCGA
>JAPSIJ010000240.1 GCA_031178805.1 Cellulomonas sp.
CCCCGCCGGGACCCCGCCGACGCGCGCGGGGCCGCCCGGACGCGGGATGATCGGGGCATGACCACGGGCACCCAGCAGGAGCACAGCACCGCCGGCGCGTACGTGACCACCGGCGAGGAGTTCGTCCGCGACCAGAACTACATCACCACGCGGATCACCGCCGACGGCCGCGAGGGCTACCCGGTCGAGCCGGGCCGCTACCGGCTGGTGGTCTCCCGCGCGTGCCCGTGGGCGAACCGCGCGATCATCGTCCGCCGCCTGCTCGGCCTGGAGGACGCGATCTCGCTCGGCGTGTGCGGGCCGACCCACGACAAGCGGTCCTGGACGTTCGACCTCGACCCCGACGGCGTGGACCCGGTGCTCGGCATCCCCCGTATCCAGGACGCGTACTTCCGGCGGTTCCCCGGGTACGAGCGCGGCATCACGGTGCCGGCGATCGTGGACGTGCCGTCGGGTGCCGTGGTGACCAACGACTACGCGCAGATGACGCTCGACCTGTCGACGGAGTGGACCGCGTACCACCGCGACGGCGCCCCCGACCTGTACCCCGAGCACCTGCGGGACGAGATCGACCAGGTGGCGCGGCAGGTGTTCACGGACGTGAACAACGGCGTGTACCGCTGCGGGTTCGCCGGCTCACAGGAGGCGTACGAGCGGGCCTACCGCCGGCTGTTCTCCCGGCTCGACGCGCTGTCCGAGCGGCTGTCCTCCCAGCGGTACCTGGTCGGCGACACCATCACCGAGGCGGACGTCCGGCTGTTCACCACGCTGGTCCGGTTCGACGCGGTCTACCACGGGCACTTCAAGTGCAACCGGGACAAGCTCACCGAGATGCCGGTGCTGTGGGCGTACGCCCGGGACCTGTTCCAGACGCCCGGGTTCGGCGACACGATCGACTTCGACCACATCAAGCGGCACTACTACGTGGTGCACGAGGACATCAACCCGACGCAGATCGTGCCCGCGGGCCCGGACCTGCGCGGCTGGCTGACCCCGCACGGCCGCGAGGCGCTCGGCGGCCGGCCGTTCGGCGACGGCACCCCGCCCGGCCCGGTCCGCCCGGGCGAGGAGGTCGACCCCGGGCACACCGCCGCGGCGATGGCCGGCTGACCCGGCGGGACCCGCCCGCCCGGACCCCGGCGCGCGTCAGGCCGCGCGGACGCGCACGACGTTCCGCCACGGGTCGTCGAACGCCACCGTCGCGCCGTCGTCCCGCACGGCGACGCCGTGGGCGGTCAGCCGCTCCCGCAGGGCGCCCACGTCGTCGGGCCCCGGCACCACCAGGGTCACCTCGCCGAGCCCGAGCGAGCTCGCCCGCGGGCCGGCGCCGGCGGAGTTCCAGGTGTTCACCGCGATGTGGTGGTGGTACCCGCCCGCGGACACGAACAGGGCGCCGTGCCACTCGGCCATCACGTCGAAGCCGAGCGCGTCGACGTAGAACGCCCGCGCCGCGGGGACGTCGCCGACCTGCAGGTGCACGTGCCCGACGACCGGCCGCCCTGCGGGCGCCGCGAGCGCCGCGTCGGTGACGTGCCCGCGGATGAAGGCGTTCGGGTCAAGCTGCAGCGAGCCCATCTGCACGCGCCCCTCGGCGTCGTACCGCCACTGGTCCCGGGCGCGGTCCCAGTACAGCTCGACGCCGTTGCCCTCGGGGTCGGTGAGGTAGAACGCCTCGGACACCAGGTGGTCCGCGCTGCCGACGTAGGTGTGCGGCGCCCGCGCGGCCACCGACGCGAGCGTGGCCGCGAGCGCCTCGCGGCTGTCGAACAGGATCGCGGTGTGGAACAGGCCCGCCTGGCCGCGGCTGGTCGGCGGCAGGTCGGGCGTGTGCCGCAGCACCAGCAGCCCCCGGCTGCCGCGGCCGAGCACGACGACGTCGGGCCGGCCGACGCCCTCGATGCGCTCGTCGGGACGCTCGACGACCTCGAGGCCGAGCACGTCGCGGTAGTAGCCGAGCTGCCGGTCGAGGTCCCCGACGAGCAGCGTCACCGGGCCCATCGCGGTGTCGGCGGCGAGGCGGTCGAGGGCGCGCGGCGAGGTCATAGCAGCGACAATAGTTGACGGTTCAACGTAAAGCCAGGTGTGCGGGAACCGCCGTCCGAGCAGCAGCCCGGCGGCGGGAGCCGGGGTCAGCCCCGGCGCTGCAGGTCGTTCGTGCCGAAGTCCGTGAGGAACCGCGGGCCGCGGGCGGTGAGCTCCGCCTCGAACTCCCCCGCCCAGCCGGCGTAGGGGGCGCGGGCCAGCCCGTCGTTGGAGAACCGCGCGTCGTCGGTGACCTCGGTCTCGCAGAACGCGGGGATCTGCAGGTCGGTGACCGGCCCGGAGCGCTCGCACTCGGCGATCACCAGGGGCGCGTTCGCCCCGCCGAAGACGTCGACCACCCAGCCGTCCGCGCCCAGCCACACGGAGTACCGGTTCTTCACGATCCGGTGCCCGCCGCGGCGGATCATCTCGGTGCCGACGGTGACGTCGATCTCGCGCTCCGCCTCGTACCGGGTGCCGACGTTCATCGGGCCCTTGAGCGTCACGGCGCAGAACTCGAACCGGTCGCCGACCTCCTCGAGCACGGCCAGCGGGTCGGCGTCGGGGCCGAGCGGCAGCCGCACGCCGGAGGCCTGCACCCGCAGCCGCAGCGCGTAGCCGTCCTGGGCGAGGTAGTAGGACTGCACGATCAGCACCGGGTCCGGCTCGGACAGCAGCTCCGCCGGCGGCGTGCGGACGAAGAACCGGCGCTCGAACTCGAAGTCGCCGTAACCGGTGTCGCTCACCGCGGGCCCCTCCTCGTGCGGGTCGGGTGGCGCCGTGCGGGCGCCGCTGCTGCCGCCACGGTACGCGACCGGACCCTCCCCGCTCTCGTGGACACGGCGGACACGGCGCACCCGGCGGGGCGGGGGCCCGTCACCGGTCCCGCAAATCCATCCCGAGCGTCCGGCCCCACGGGTGGGTGGCGACGGTCGTGAAGCCCACCCGCCCGTAGAAGGCGATCGCCCCGGTGTTCTGCTCCGCGACCCCGAGGTGCAGCCCGGGCACGCCCCGCTCGCGCAGCGCGTCCGCGAGCGTCGCGATCAGCGTCCGGCCCAGCCCCTGCCCCTGGGCGCGCGGCAGCAGGTCGATGTGCAGGTGCGCCGGGTAGGGGTCGGTGACGGCCGGGTCGTAGGTGGCGCCGTGGTGCACGGTGCCGAGCAGCTCGTGGTCCCGGGTGCGGCCGTCGGGCTCGCGCAGCGGGTAGCGCTGGCGCAGCGGGGGCCACCACGACGCCTCCTGCCAGCGCGCGAACGCCTGCGAGTCCGCGGTGCCCACCACGTAGCCCACGACGCCCGCGTCGTCCGTCACCACCCAGGTGAGCGTCGGGTCCGCGACCGGGTAGGGCGCCGCGTACACGTGCCCGAGCAGGTCGGGGTCCCGGTAGACGTGCGTGGCGTCAGCGCCCGCGTCGCCCGTCTGCAGGCACACCCGGTACATCCCCGGCAGGTCGCACGTCGCGAAGGGTCTCACCCGCATGCTGGCCGACCCTACTCGCCGGGCGGTCGCGCACCAGCAGCACCCCGCCGAGCACCAGCAGCCCGCCCGCCACCTGCGCGGCACCGAGCGCGTAGCCGGTCAGCGCGCCGGCCAGCACGGTGAACACCGTGATCAGGTTCAGGTAGGAGCCGGCCTCGGCCGGCGGCACCCGGCGCAGCGCGAGGTTCCACAGCAGGTACGACCCGACGGACGGCAGCACCGCGATCACCACCAGGGCGACGGTGGCGTCCCGCCCCGACGGCCACCGCACCTGCCCCGCGAGGGCGAACGGCGTCATCAGCAGCGCGGCGACCCCCGCCTGCACCGCCGTGCTCGCGATCGGCGGCACGCCGGCGAGGCCGCGCCCGCCCAGCGTGTAGAGCGTCCACACGACGATCGCGCCGACCATCAGCACGTCGCCCGCGTTCAGCCGCAGCTGCACCAGGTCCGCCACCCGGCCGCCGGTGATCACCACCAGGACGCCCAGCAGCCCCACGGCGGTGCCGAGCACCGTCCGCCGCGACGGCGCGCGGCGGGCCAGCGCCGCGCCCCCGAGGGCGATCAGCGCCGGGTTGAGCGCGTTCACCAGCGACGCGTTCACCGGCGAGGTGTGCTGCAGCGCGGTGTAGACGAACAGCGCGTACCCGACCATCCCGAGCGCGGCGAGCACCAGCTGCCGCGGCCAGGTCCGGAGGACCGCCCGCCAGTCCGGTCGCTCCACGACCTGCGCGATGACCAGCAGCGGGACCACGGCGAGCGACCAGCGCAGCGCGGTCAGCGCGACCGGCGTCATCTCGCGCACCGCGACGGCGCCGAGGACGTAGTTCGCCGCCCAGAACAGCGTGGCCCCGACCAGGGCGACGAGCGGACCGGTCCGGGCGGGGAGCTGCACCCGGCGAGGGTACGCGGCTCACCCGCCCC
>JAPSIJ010000241.1 GCA_031178805.1 Cellulomonas sp.
CCTACCTGGGCGGGGTCGAGCGCGGCGAGCGCAACCTCACGCTCTGCTCCCTCGAGCGGCTGGCCGGCCGGCTCGGCGTGCGCCCGCTGGCGCTGCTCACCGGCGAGGGCGAGGACCCGGCCGTGCCTGCGCCCCGGCACCGGCGCTGACGCGCACCACCCGGTCGGGGGTCCCGTGCACCACCCGGTCCCGTCGGGTGGGTGGCACGGTGTGCTACTCATGAGTCTGTAGACGAAGAAGTAGCGAGGCCCGGACCGTGGGTCGGGTGGACGGTGACCTGCAGCAGATCGTCGGCCGGCACGTGCGCCGGCTCCGGACCGAGCGCGGCCTGAGCCAGGAGGCGCTCGCGGACGCGGTGGGCGTGCACCGCACGTACCTCGGCGGTGTGGAGCGGGGCGAGCGGAACCTCACGCTGCGCTCCGTCGAGCGGCTCGCCGACCGCCTCGGGGTGCCGCCCGAGGCGCTGCTGAGCCGTCCACAGGACGACTGACCGCGCACCCCTGTGGACGACGGCCCTCCCGTGTCGGACCCCCCACCCATGGTGGTCACCGACGAGGGGTGCAGCCGCCCCGGGCCCCCTCGCACCGCCGAGCGAAGGAGGACCGTCATGACGACCGACGAGCGACCGGTGTGGCAGGTGGAGGCGTGCCCGGCGTGGTGCGTGGTGCTGCACGGCCCGGACGACCCCGTGCGCGACCGGGAGCACGTGAGCGCCTCGCTGGCCGTGCCGGCGCGGCAGCTGCTGCAGGGCCCGCGGGCGGTGCCGTCGCCGTTCGCGGAGCCGGACGCGCCGCCGCCGGGCACGGGTGCCGAGGGGGCCGACCGCACGGCGACGACGGACCTGGCGGTGGCCCTGCACCGGCGGGACGGCGGGCCCGTGACCTGGCTGTACGTCGGCGACGGCGCGGAGCAGGTGCTGGACCTGACGGTCGAGTCGTGGTCCCGGCTGGTGCCCGCGCTGGACCGGGCCCTGGACCGGGCGCGGGCCTGACGGCGACGGCGGCGGCACCCGGCCGTGCCCCGGGTCCGTGTCGGCGCGGCGGGGCATGATGTGCCGGTGGACGCGACACGACCCCGGACGACGACCCCCGACGACGCCGGCCTGGACGAGGCCGCCGCCCGCCAGCGGTGGGCGGAGCTCGCCGACCGGGTGCGCGAGCTGCAGTTCGCGTACTACGTGCGCGACGAGCCGCTGGCCAGCGACGCGGAGTACGACGTCACGCTCCGCCGCCTGGAGGCGCTGGAGGACGCGTACCCGGAGTACGGCCTGCGGACCCCGGACTCGCCCACGCAGAACGTCGGCGGCACCTTCTCGACGGAGTTCCGGGCGGTGGACCACGTCGAGCGGATGCTGTCGCTGGACAACGCCTTCTCCCCGGAGGAGGTGGGCGCGTGGGCGGACCGGGTGCACCGCGACCTGGAGCTGCCGGCGGACGCGGGGCTGCACTACCTGACCGAGCTGAAGATCGACGGGCTGGCGATCGCGCTGCTGTACGAGCGCACCGGCGGCGGCCCGGCGCGGCTGGTCCGGGCGGCGACCCGCGGGGACGGCCGCACGGGGGAGGACGTCACGCTGAACGTCCGGACGATCGCCGGGATCCCGGACACGCTCGCGGGGGACCCGGCGACCCACCCGGAGCAGATCGAGGTCCGGGGCGAGGTGTTCCTGCCGGTCGAGGCGTTCGAGCGGCTGAACGCCGCCCAGGTCGCCGCGGGCCGGCCGCCGTTCGCCAACCCCCGGAACGCGGCGGCCGGCTCGCTGCGGCAGAAGGACCCGCGGGTCACGGCCGGCCGGCCGCTGCAGATGTACGCGCACGGCATCGGCGCGCTGCGCTGGGGCCAGGGCCGCGCGGCGGGCCTGGACCGGCAGTCCCAGGTGTACGACCTGCTCGCGGGCTGGGGCGTGCCGACCTCCCCGCACACCCGCGTGGTGCCGGGCCTGGCCGGGGTGCGGGAGATGATCGAGCACTACGGCGCGCACCGGCACGAGGTCGAGCACGAGATCGACGGCATCGTGGTCAAGGTCGACGAGCTCGCGCTGCAGCGGCGGCTCGGCGCGACCAGCCGCGCGCCGCGGTGGGCGATCGCCTACAAGTACCCGCCGGAGGAGGTCAACACCCGGCTGCTGGCCATCGAGGTGAACGTCGGCCGCACCGGCCGGGTCACCCCGTACGCGGTCATGGAGCCCGTCCGGGTCTCCGGCTCGACGGTGGCGATGGCGACCCTGCACAACAAGGACGTGGTCGCGGCCAAGGGCGTGCGCCCGGGCGACATGGTGGTGCTGCGCAAGGCCGGCGACGTGATCCCGGAGATCGTCGGGCCGGTGACGGCGCTCGCGGACGACGGCTACCCGCGCACCGACTGGGTGATGCCGACCGAGTGCCCCGAGTGCGGCTCGACGCTGCGCCCGATGCGCGAGGGCGACGTCGACCTGCGCTGCCCGAACGCGCGCACCTGCCCGGCGCAGGTCCGCGGCCGGGTCGAGCACATCGGCTCCCGCGGCGCGCTGGACATCGAGGCGCTCGGCGAGGTGACCGCCGCGGCGCTGACCCAGCCCGAGGTGCCCGCCACCCCGCCGGTGGTGAACGAGGCCGACCTGTTCGAGCTGGTCGGCTACCCGGCCGACGCCCCGGACGAGGTGCGCGAGCGGGTCCGGGCGGCCAGCCTGCAGCGGCTCGCGCAGGTGGAGGTCGTGGTCCGCGACCCCGACACCGGCGAGCCCCGCACCGACGAGGACGGCGTGGTGCGCCGCCGCGCCCCGTTCCGGCGCCGGGTCACGCACAGCCGGGCGGCGCGGCAGGCGGCGCAGCAGCGCGGCGAGGAGCTGCCCGAGCACGAGCACGTCCCCTCCGAGCAGGCCAAGAAGCTGCTGGACGAGCTCGACGCCGCGAAGACCAAGCCGTTCTGGCGGGTGCTGGTCGCGCTGAGCATCCGCAACGTCGGCCCCACCGCCGCGCGCGCCATCGCGCAGCACCTGGGGTCGATGGCGGCGCTGCAGGAGGCGCTCGCCGACCCCGAGGCCGCCCGCAGCACCCTGTCCGCCGTCGAGGGCGTCGGCCCGACGATCGCCGACTCGATCATCGACTGGTTCGCCGAGGACTGGCACGCGGAGATCGTCCGCCGCTGGCGGGAGGCCGGCGTCGTCATGGCCGACGAGGCCGACACGTCCGTGCCGCGCACCCTGGAGGGGCTGACGGTCGTCGTCACCGGCAGCCTCGCCGGCTTCAGCCGCGACGAGGCGAAGGAGGCGGTGCTGTCCCGCGGCGGCAAGGCCTCCGGCAGCGTGTCCAAGAAGACGGACTACGTCGTGGTGGGGGAGAACGCCGGCTCCAAGGAGACGAAGGCCCGGGACCTCGGGCTGCGCATCCTCGACGAGGCCGGGTTCGTCGCGCTGCTCGCGGAGGGCCCCGCGGGCGTGGGGGACGTCCCCGCCGACGCGGACGGGACGGCCGACGCCGGTGACGCGGGTGACGACGCCGCGGCGGGCGCCGCGGGCGGCGACGCCGGGGCGGACGACGCCGGGGCGGACGACGCCGGGGCGGACGACGCCGGCGACGCGTCGTGACGGTGCACGTCCGGCCGGCCCGTCCGGAGGAGCACGACGCCGCCGGCGCGCTGACCGCGGAGGCGTACCACGCCGACGGGCTGCTGGAGGGGGAGGACGCCTACGAGCTCGAGCTGCGGGACGCGGCGCGGCGGGCGGCGGAGGCCGTGCTGCTGGTCGCCACCGTGCCGGCGGACCCGGCGCACCCGGCCGGTGCCGACGAGGTGGTCGTGGGCACGCTGACCCTGGCGCCGTACGGCACCTCGTACGCCGAGGTCGCCGAGCCCGGGGAGCTCGAGCTGCGGATGCTGGCGGTCGCCCCGGAGGCGCGCCGCCGCGGCGTCGCCGAGCGGCTGGTCACCGCGGCGATGCGCGAGGCGGTCGCCCGCGGGGCGCGGCGGCTCGTGCTGTCCACGCTGGCCGAGATGGTCGTCGCCCGGCGGCTGTACGAGCGGCTCGGGTTCGTCGCCGTCCCCGAGCGGGACTGGGGGCACGAGGGCGTCGCGCTGCTGGTGCTCACCTGGGAGCCGCCGGCCGCGCCCGGCGCGCTGGTCGAGGCCGCCACCTGGGTGCCGGTCGAGACCGCGGTCGTCGACGGCTGGCGGGTCGGCGTGTCCGGCGGGTTCACCCGGCGGGCGAACAGCACGCTGCCGCTCGGCGGCACCGCGGACCCGGCCGCGACGCTCGCGGCAGTGGAGGAGCGGTACGCCACGGCCGGCCTGCCGGCGGTGGTGCGGGTCTGCTCGGCCGCGCCCGCCGGGCTGGACGGCCTGCTCGCCGCGCGCGGCTACGCGCGGGTCGCGGCGACCGACGTGCTGGTCCGCGACCTCGTCGCCGACCCGCCGCACGCGCTGCCGGTGCCGCCGGACGTGC
>JAPSIJ010000242.1 GCA_031178805.1 Cellulomonas sp.
CTCGGCCTGGGCGACACCCTGACCCGCGAGGTGATGGTGCCGCGCACCGACATGGTGACGACCGTCGAGTCCACGCCGCTGCGCAAGGTGCTGTCGCTGCTGCTGCGCTCCGGCTACTCCCGGGTGCCGGTGGTCGGCGAGCAGGTCGACGACCTGCGCGGCGTGCTGTACCTCAAGGACCTGGTCCGCCGGATGCAGGACGACCCCGCGGCCGCGGAGGCCCCGGCGGGGTCCCTCGTGCGCCCCGCGGTGTTCGTCCCGGAGTCCAAGCCGGTGGACGAGCTGCTGCGCGAGCTGCAGGCCGGCGCCTCGCACATCGCCATGGTGGTCGACGAGTACGGCGGCATCGCCGGGCTGGTGACCATCGAGGACGCGCTGGAGGAGATCGTCGGCGAGCTGACCGACGAGCACGACCCGTCGGCCCCGCAGGTCGAGGACCTCGGCGGCGGCACCTTCCTCGTGCCCGCCCGGCTCGGCAAGGACGAGCTGGGCGAGCTGTTCGGGCTGGAGGTGGACGACGACGACGTCGACACCGCCGGCGGCCTGCTCGCCAAGGCACTCGGCAAGGTGCCCATCCCGGGGTCGGCCGGGGAGATCCACGGGCTGCGCCTCGTGGCGCAGGGCACCGAGGGCCGTCGCAAGCGCGTGGCCCGGGTGCTCGTCTCCCGCGTCCCGGAGCCGGACCCCGAGCCCCGCGACGAGCGCGAGCGCGACCGCGAGCCCGTCGCCACCGACACCCGATCCGCAGACCAGTGACGGAGACCCCCGTGACCCACCGCTCCGGCTTCGCCTGCCTCGTCGGGCGCCCCAACGCCGGCAAGTCGACCCTGACCAACGCCCTCGTCGGCCAGAAGGTCGCCATCACCTCCGGGCGCCCGCAGACGACGCGGCACACGGTGCGCGGCATCGTGCACCGCCCGGACGCCCAGCTCGTGCTGGTGGACACCCCGGGCCTGCACCGTCCCCGCACGCTGCTCGGCGAGCGGCTGAACGACCTCGTCCGGGACACGCTGACGGAGGTCGACGTGGTCGGGTTCTGCCTGCCGTCGGACCAGCGCGTCGGCCCCGGCGACCGGTTCATCGCGGAGCAGCTCGCGCAGCTGGGCCGCCGCACCCCGGTGGTCGCCCTGGCGACGAAGGCGGACCTGGTCGGCAAGCAGCGGCTCGCGGAGCACCTGCTCGCCGTGTCCGAGCTCGGCGACTGGGCCGACGTGGTGCCGGTGTCGGCCGAGAGCGGCTACCAGGTGGACGTCGTCGAGCAGGTGCTGATCTCGCACCTGCCGGAGGGCCCGGCGCTGTACCCGGAGGGCGAGCTCACCGACGAGCCGGAGGCCGTCATGGTCGCCGAGCTGGTCCGCGAGGCCGCGCTCGAGGGCGTCCGCGACGAGCTGCCGCACTCCCTGGCCGTGGTCGTGGACGAGATCGTGCCCCGCGACGTCGCCGACGGCGAGGCCCCGCTGCTGGACGTGCGCGTGCACCTGTTCGTCGAGCGGGACAGCCAGAAGGCGATCGTCATCGGCCGCGGCGGCTCCCGGCTGCGCGAGGTCGGCACCCGCGCGCGCCGGGGCATCGAGGCGCTGCTCGGCTCCCGCGTGTACCTCGACCTGCACGTCAAGGTCGCCAAGGACTGGCAGCGCGACCCCAAGCAGCTGGGGCGGCTGGGCTTCTGAGCGGGACGACGCCGACGGAGCCGGAGGTCCCCGACCCCGCGGGCCGGCTCCGCGATAATCGCGAGGTGCGCAACCGGACCGCGGCCGGGACCGTCGTGGGGGCGATCGTCCTCGCGGTGCTCGGCGCGCTCCTGGGGCCGCAGTGGACGCCGGTGCCGATGACGGACCCGCTCACCGTGCAGGAGTCGTCGACCGCGATCGCGGGGGCGGTGCAGGCGGGACCGTACGAGGTGCGCACGTCGGTGGTCGAGGTGCCGCTGGACGGCGCGACCGTCGAGGCCCGGCTGCTGGTGCCGGTCGGCGTGGCGGAGGACGTCCCCGGGGTGGTGTTCGTGCACGGCGCCGGCACCGGGCACTACCAGGACGCCTTCGTGGAGCAGGCGTGGGCGCTCGCGCAGGCCGGCGTGGCGACGCTCGTCCCGGACAAGCGGCTCGACACCTACACGCTGCGGCACCGCGACTACGTGGCGATGGCCGACGACTACCTGCGGTCCTTCGACGTGCTGCGCGCGGTGGACGGCGTCGACCCGGACCGGGTGGGCGTCTACGCCGAGAGCGAGGGCGCGTGGATCGCCCCCGTGATGGCGGTGGACCGGCCGGCGCTCGCGTTCGTGGTGCTCGTGTCGGCCCCCGTGGTCCCCCCGCGGCAGCAGGCCGCGTTCGCCGTCGACTCCTACCTGCGCAACACCGGGGTGCCGCAGCAGGTGTTCCGGGCGATCCCGCGCGCGGTGGGCATGTCGCTGCCCGGGGGCGGGTTCGAGTACGCGGACTTCGACGTGTCGCCGTACCAGCGGCGGATGACCCAGCCGGTGCTCGCCGCGTACGGCACCGCCGACGCGTCCATGCCGCTGGTGCAGGGCGCCGAGCAGATCATCCGGGACGTCGCGATCGCCGGGAACACGGACTACACCGTGCGCTACTACCGGGGCGCGGACCACGGGATCCGGGTCGACGGCACGGTCGCGCCCGCGTTCCTGCGCGACCTCACCGGCTGGGTGCAGGGGCTGCCGGAGACCGGTGCGGCCTGGCCGCGGGTGGCCGGCGACCAGCCCGAGCAGCTCTACTGGGCGGCGCCCGTCCCGCAGCCGCGCTGGCTCGGCGACGGCGACGTGCTGGTCTTCCTGGTGGTGGGCGCGGTGGGCGTGGTCGTGCTGCTGCCGCTCGGGCGGCTGGCGGTCGTCGGGGTGCGGCGCGTGCGCGGCCGGGAGCCCGGGCACGACCACGACCGCGGGCTCGCCCGCCGGCTGGCGCTGCTGTCCGCGGCGTCGGTCGGCACCGTGGGCGCGCTCGTCTGGTACCTCGCGGCGGTGGCGCGCCTGGCGCTGGGCTACGAGCGCAACGGCTGGGTGGTGTCCGGGGGCTGGATCGGGGTGCGCCTGCTGGGGCTGGTCGCCGTGGGCGCGGCCGCCGCGGTGGTCGTCCGGCTGCGCCACCTGCGCCAGACCGGGCGGCCGCTCGCGCACGGCGTGGTCGGGCACGTGGTCCTGTGGGGCACGTGCGCCGCGTGCGCCGCGCTGCTGGTGGTGCTGGCGTACTGGGGCGTCTACCAGCTCGGCATCTGAGTGAGTGGTCGGTGGGGACCGCCAGGACCAGGCACGATGGTGCCGGTGACGACGAGGGGAGCACGGGTGCGCACGACGTGGGGTTCGGCGACCGACCGGGGGCGGGTGCGCGCCCTCAACGAGGACGCGCTGCTCGCGCACCCGCCGGTCTTCCTGGTGGCCGACGGCATGGGCGGGCACGAGGCCGGTGACGTCGCGAGCCGGCTCGCCGTCGAGGAGTTCGCCCGGCTCGCCGGGCTGTCCGCCGTCGACCCCTCCGACCTGCACGCCTGCTTCCGCAGCGCCGCCCAGCGGATCCGCGCCGCGTTCGAGCGCAAGGAGGGCGGCACCACCGTCGCCGGCGTCGCGCTCGGCGAGCACGACGGCTCCGCGCACTGGCTGGTGTTCAACGTGGGCGACTCGCGGGTCTACCGGTGGCAGGACGGCGAGCTCGCGCAGCTCACCGTCGACCACTCGGTGGTCCAGGAGCTCGTCGACTCCGGCACGCTCAGCCGCGAGGCCGCGGAGCAGCACCCGGAGCGGCACGTGCTGACCCGCGCGCTGGGCACCGGCGCCGACCCCGAGCCGGACTACTGGATGCTGCCCGCCCGCCCCGGCGACCGCCTGCTGGTGTGCTCCGACGGGGTGACCGGCGAGCTGACCCCCGCGGACGTCGCCGACGTGCTGGCGCGGACCGAGGGCGCGGGCGCCGCCGCGGCCGAGCTCGTGCGCCGGGCCGTCGAGGCCGGGGGCAGGGACAACGCCACCGCGGTGGTCGTCGACGCCGAGGCGTCGCCGGACGATTCACCCGAATGGCTTGCGTTCGGCACCGGACCTGCCGATAGGACATGGGACGAGACCGTCGACGGGGCCACCATCCCGCGACCCCGGAGCCACCAGGAGGACCCTCGGTGATCGTGCCCGAGTACACCCCAGGCGACTGGTACGCCGTCGTCGCCGGAGGCGTCGTGCTGCTGCTCGCCCCGTCCACCCCGCCCGAGGTGGTCCGCGACGTGTGGGCCGCGGCGCCCGAGCGCGGCGGCGGTCTCGGCGCGCAGCTCGACGCCCTGGTCCGGCACGGCATCGGCGGGCTGCACCCGTTCGCGGCGGTCGACCTGGCCACCGGCGCGGTGCACACCGCGCTGCGCGGCGACGTCGAGGTCGAGGTCGTCCGCGGCACCCGCGCCGAGGTGCTGACCGCGCC
>JAPSIJ010000012.1:0-15538 GCA_031178805.1 Cellulomonas sp.
CGTAGTCGCCCCGGGCGTCGAGCTGGAGCATCTGGCCGACCTTCTCCTCGACGGTCATCCGCGCGAGCAGGTCCTGCACGCGGTCGGCGACGGGGAGACGGGCGTCGAGGTACGGGGCATTCATCAGGTGGTCGGTCCTTGCTTCGTGTCCGAGGTGACGGCGGTGACGCCGGCGGTGACGTCGAGGCCCTTGCCGCGCATGGCGCGGGCGAGCTCTCCGGCGGAGCGCAGCCGTGGGTTGATGTACTCGTCGATGCCGAAGTTCAGCAGCGCCAGGGCGACACCGATCGCGGCGATGCACAGCCCGGGCGGCAGGAACCACCACCACTGGTTCTGGGTGAAGGCGCCCTGGGCCGACGCCCAGTTCAGGATCGTGCCCCAGTTGTAGGCGTTGACCGGGATGACGCCGATGTAGGACAGGGTGGTCAGGCCGAGGATCGCCGCGGTGACCGACCCGACGAACGACGACGCGATCAGGGCGGTGAGGTTGGGCAGCATCTCGACCCCGATGATGCGGCGCAGCGGTTCGCCGTTGAGCTTCGCGGCCTGGACGAAGTCGCGGTTGCGCAGCGACATCGTCTGGGCCCGCAGCACCCGCGCACCCCATCCCCAGCCGAGGACCCCGAGGATCGCGGCGACCACCCACAGCGGGGGGTTGGTGAACCGCGAGGCGATGATGATCAGGATCGGGATGCCGGGGATGACGAGGAAGACGTTCGCCAGGGCGGACAGCGCCTCGGACCGCCACCCCGGCAGGTAGCCGGCGAGGACGCCGATGACGATGGCGATCGCCATCGAGATCAGCGAGGTGAGCGCACCGACGACGACCACGCCGCGGGTGCCGAAGATGACCTGGCTCAGCACGTCCTCACCGAGGTGGGTCGTGCCGAACCAGTGCGTGCTGCTCGGCGGTTGCAGCCGGGCGGTCGCGTCGATCTGCGTCGGGGAGAACGGGGCGAGCTGGTCGGCGAAGACCGCCACGAGCACGAACACGGCGAGGATCGACAGGCCGGCGATCGACTTGCCGTTGCGGAACATCGCGACGGCGGCGCCCAGCCGGGCGCTGCGCCCGGGGAGGGTCGGCTGCGTGCTGGACATGGCTCAGGCCTCCGACTGGCGGGTACGGGGATCGAGGAACGCGTAGGCGACGTCCGCGAGGATGTTGGCGATCAGGACGGCCAGCACGATCACCAGGAAGCCGCCCTGCATGAGCGCGTAGTCCTTGGCGTTCGTGGCGTCCAGGAGCATCTTGCCGACGCCGGGGTAGGAGAAGACCTGCTCCACGATGATCGCGCCGCCGACGATGAAGCCGATCGACAGGGCGAACGACTGGATCTGCGGCAGGACGGCGTTGCGCGCGGCGTAGCGCCACAGGACGCGCCGGTTCGGCATGCCCTTGGCCTGCGCCACGGTGACGTAGTCCTCGTCGAGCACCGTCAGCATCATGTTGCGCATGCCGAGCACCCACCCGCCGAGCGAGGCGACGACGATCGTGGCCAGCGGCAGGGTCCCGTGCCTGATCACCTGCCCGACGAACTCGAGCGTGAGGCCGGGCGCGGTGCCGATCCCGTAGGCCTTGCCGATGGGGAACCAGCCGAGCGCGACGGAGAAGACGGCGATCGCCATCAGCCCGATCCAGAAGTACGGGACGGTCGACAGGAAGGTCGTGACCGGGATGAGGGCGTCCAGGCGCGACCCGCGCCGCCAGCCGACGAGCGCGCCCCCGACGGTGCCGATCAGGAAGGAGAACACGGTCGCCAGCCCGATCAGGCCCACGGTCCACGGCAGCGCGCCCGCGATGACCTGGCCGACCGGCTGCAGGCCGTGGGTGATCGCGACGCCGAGATCGCCGCGGGCCAGCATCCCCAGGTAGTCCACGTACTGCTGCCACAGCGTCCGGTCGGAGTCCAGGCCGAGCAGCGCGCGCAGCGCGTCGGCCGCCTCCGGGGAGATCCCGCGGTTGCGGGCGAGGTAGTTGTCGACCGCGTCGCCCTTCATCATGCGGGGCACGAAGAAGTTGATGGTGACCGCGGCCCACAGGGTGAACAGGTAGAACGCGACGCGCCGGCCGATGAACCGCCAGGGGACCCTCGCCCGGGCAGGGGTGGCCCGGGTCGCGGTCGTCCCGTCGGCGACCACGTCGGTCTCGGCGGGACCCGGGCTGCTGAGCGTGGTCATCGCGCACCTCCGGCGCTGTCGGCGAAGAAGCGCTCCGGGTCGGGGGACGCCTCGCGGAGCTCACGGGTGTACGGGTGCCGCGGGCGCAGGATGACCTCGTCGGCGGAGCCGTGCTCGACGATCCGTCCCTGGTTCAGCACGATGATCTCGTCCGAGAAGTACCGGGCCGTGGCGAGGTCGTGGGTGATGTAGAGCACCCCGAGCCCGTCCTGGGCCTGGATGTCGGACAGCAGGGAGAGCACCCCCATCCGCAGGGACACGTCGAGCATCGAGACCGGCTCGTCCGCGACGAGCAGCGCCGGGCGCGGGGCCAGGGCCCGGGCGATGGCGACCCGCTGGCGCTGGCCCCCGGACAGCTCGTGGGGCCGGCGGTCGACGACGGCCCCGGCGTCGAGCTGGACCCTGGCCAGCAGGCGGTGCACCTCGGCCTCGATCTGCTCCCGCGGCACGACCCCGGAGAGCGCGAGCGGGCGTTCGATGTGGTGGCGGATCGAGTGGTACGGGTTCAGCGACGCGAACGGGTCCTGGAAGACCATCCGCAGCTGCTGGCGGTAGGCGCGCAGCGCGGCGCCCCGGGACGGGACCGGCCTGCCGTCGACGAGCACCTGCCCGCGGGTGGGCCGCTCCATCTGGGTGAGGATCTTCGCGACGGTCGACTTGCCGGAGCCGGACTGCCCCACCATGCCGATGGTCTGCCCGCTCGAGAGCGTGAACGACACGTCCTGGAGGGCGTCGACCGCCCCTGCGCCGCGGACGCGGTAGGTCTTCCAGACGCCGCGGACGTCGATCGAGGTCATCGGGCCACCTTCCGCTCGGCCGTCAGACGGGGGAAGGACGACAGCAGGGTCCTGGTGTAGTCGTGGCGCGGTCGGAACCAGATGTTCGCCGCGGTGTCGATCTCGACGATCCTCCCGGCGCGCATGATCGCGATGCGGTCGGAGATCTCCAGCAGCAGCGGCAGGTCGTGGGTGATGAAGACGACCGAGAACCCGAACGCCTCGCGCAGCCTGGTGATCTCCCGCAGGATCTCCCGCTGCACCAGGACGTCCAGCGCCGTGGTCGGCTCGTCCATGACCACGAGCTGCGGGCGCAGGGCGAGCGCCATGGCGATCATGATGCGCTGGCGCATCCCCCCGGACAGCTCGTGGGGGTAGCTCCTGCTGCGCGCCGCGCCGACCTTGACGATCTCGAGCAGCTCGCCGACCGCGGCGGTGCGTGCGGACCGGGACATCGCGGGCCGGTGCACCTCGAAGACGTCGGCGAGCTGGGCACCGACCGTCGCCACCGGGTTCAGGGCGCTCATCGCGCCCTGGAAGACCATCGAGACCTTGTCCCACCGGAACGCCCGCAGCGCGTCGGGGTCCAGGGCGAGGAGGTCGGTGTCGCTGCCGTCGGCGTCGTGCCAGGTGACCGACCCGCCGGGGATGACGGCCGGGGGCTTCAGCAGGCGCTGGACGCCGTAGGCGAGGGTGGTCTTGCCGCACCCGGACTCGCCGGCGAGCCCGAGCACCTCACCCCGGTGGACGGTGAGGGACACGTCCCGGACCGCGTCCACGGGGGCGGCGGTCTCGTACCGGACCGAGAAGTCCCTGACCGACAGGAGGGGGTCGCTCATCTGTGAGGTCTCCTTGCGTGAGGGCGCCAGGGGCGGCAGCGGCCGCCCCTGGCGCCGGGGTCACTCGACGGGCTCGAGGGTGCTCAGGACGAGCGCGACCTCGGGCTGGGTCGGGTCGGCCGAGGCGTACATGTCCTCCTCGGTCGGCCACCCGGTGTAGCTCCGCTCGTTGAACAGGCCCAGCAGCGGGTGCGAGCCCAGCGGGATCGCGGGGACGTCCCGGACGAACGCCTGCTGCAGCGTCGTCATCGCGGCGGCGCGGTCGGCGTCGTTGTCCGTGCTCGCGTAGGTGTCCAGCGCCGCGTCGACCTCGGGGTCGCTGTAGCGCCCGAAGTTGAAGTCCGCGTTCTCCTGGCCGGTCTCGGCGTCGGTCGTGATCCAGCGGGTCCCCATGATGGAGTCGTAGACGCCCCAGGCACCCTCGCCGTCGAGCCAGTGGATGATCGCGTCGAAGTTCCCCGTCTTCCGGGCCTCGTCCCAGCCGCCCCAGTCGGGCTGCTCGATGGTGACCTCGATGCCGAGCTGCTTCACCTGCTCGGAGAGCAGCGCCTGCTCGGTGTTCCAGTCCGTCCACCCGGCCGGGACCGAGACCGAGAACGTGACCGGCTCGCCGTCCGGGTCGACGAGCGCGTCACCGACGCCCGTGTAGCCGGCGTCCGTCAGGATGGACGTCGCCTTGTCGAGGTCGACCTCGTAGGTCTGTCCCGCGAACTCGTCGACGACGTCCTGCTCCAGGGACGGGCCGAGGCCGGTCACCGAGTCCACCACGGCCGAGGCGCCCTCCCGGGCGACCTCGACGTAGGCCTCGCGGTCGACCGTCCAGGCGAGCGCCTCCCGCAGCGCGACGTCGTCGAACGGCTTGCGGGTCAGGTTGAGGAACAGGGTCCCCGCACCGGCGGTCGGGGTCACCAGGTAGCGGTTGGCCGGGTCCTTGTCGAGGAAGGTCTCCTGGACCTGCGGCAGGAACGCCTGGGCCCAGTCCGCCTCACCGGTGGTCAGCGCCGTGGCGAGCGCGGAGTTGTCGCCGTAGGAGACGTAGTGCAGCTCGGGGACCGCCAGGTCCCCGTCCCAGTAGTCCGGGTTGGCCGTGAGCGTCACCGACTCGGTCGACCAGCTCGCCAGGACGTACGGGCCCGTCCCGACGGCCTCGCCCTCGCCGCTGAGCGCCGCGGTCGAGGGGTCGTCGAGGGTGTCCCAGATGTGCTGGGGCACGATCGGGACGTGCAGCACCGTGCCGCGCTTGACGAACTTGGAGTTGCCGAACTTCAGCGTCGCCGAGTCCCCGTCGACGTCGGCGCCCAGGTAGTCCAGCGCCGCGGTGTCGGTGAGCCGTCCGTCGAGGTACATGTCGAACGTGCCGACGATGTCGTCGATGGTGAACGGCTCGCCGTCGTGCCACGTCACCCCGTCGCGGGCCGTGACGGTGAGCTCGGTGTAGTCCGCGTTCCACTCCAGGGTGGAGGCCAGGCGCGGGGTGACCACGCTCGAGTCGGCGGTGTTGACCAGCGCCATCGTCTCGAACATGGCGTAGCGGTAGCCGTACATGCTGGCCGAGCTGTCCCCCAGGAACGGGTTGTTCGACTCGGTGGTGATCGCGCCGTCCGGCTTCGCGATGGTCAGTGCGGCACCCCCGCCGGCCGAGGTGCTCTCCCCGCCCCCCGACTCCCCGGAGCAGGCCGTCAGTGCCAGCGCGGCGGCGACGCCGAGCGCGATCGCCGGGAACTTCACCCTCATGGTTTCTCCTTCGAAACGAGGCGCCCGCACGGCCGCCTCTGAGGTCGCGCCGCATCGTCGCGGTCGCGCTGCGCGAGACGTTACTACACTGTCAGTAAGTAAGATCCAGCCCGAGGACGAAGCGTGACCAAGTCGTGACCCCGGCACGGGCCGGGCGGGCGACGCCGCTAGGGTTGGCGCCGCGCCGAGGCGCGCGACACGAGGATGTGAGGAACGGATGAGCAGCACGAGGCGCGCGCCGCGGGCCCGGCCGGAGACCCTGGCCAAGCGCACCGAGATCCTGCGTGCCGCCACCGCCACCTTCGGCGCGAAGGGGTACAACCGGGGCCCGCTCACCGAGATCGCCGACCAGGTCGGCATGACGCACGCCGGGATCCTGCACCACTTCGGGTCCAAGGACCAGCTCCTCGTCGAGGTCCTCAAGTACCGCGACCGCACCGACGTCGAGGGGTTGCAGGACCAGCGGATGCCGGACGGGCTGGACCGGTTCCGGCACCTGGTGCGCACCGCCTTCGCCAACGAGAGCCGCCACGGCATCGTCCAGGCCTACGCGGTGCTGTCCGCGGAGTCGGTGACCGACGACCACCCCGGCCGCGCGTACTTCCAGGAGCGGTACCGGACGCTGCGCCAGGACCTCCGCGAGGCCTTCGAGGACGCCTGCGCCGAGCGCGGGATCACCGTGCCCGCGACCGTCGACCGGGCCGCCGCGTCGATCCTCGCCGTGATGGACGGGCTGCAGGTCCAGTGGCTGCTCGCGCGGGACGACGTGGAGCTCGCCGAGGCGAGCGCGTTCGCCATCGAGGCGCTGGTCGGCGCGGTGCTCGACCCGCGCCCGTCGCTGCTGGGCGAGGCGGGGTCCGTGGCGGCCGACGCGCGGTCCGCCACGGACCGCGACGCCTGACCGCTCCGGCGGACGCGGCTTCACCCGGAGCCGCCGGGAACAAACCGGGCGGCCCGGTCGTCTCTGCTGGCATGACGACTCCGCCCCCCGCCGGCGCCCGCCCCGCCGAGGGCGCCGCACCGGCCGACGGGCCCGCCGCCGAGGGCCTGGCCGCCGAGATCGCCGCCGGCGAGCGCACCGACACCCGCGCGCACCGCGCGCTGGCACGGCTGCGGGCGCGCCTGGACAGCCGGCCCTGGCTGCGGCTGACCTACAAGATCGTCGTCACCGTCGTGGGCGTCAGCGTGGTCGCGGTCGGCATCGCGCTGCTCGTGCTGCCCGGCCCGGGGTGGCTGATGATCTTCCTCGGCCTGGGCATCCTCGGCACGGAGTTCCCCGCGGTGCGCCGGCTGACGGACCGGTTCAAGGCGTTCGTCATGCGGATCTGGCACCGCTGGCGCGAGCGCCGGGCGGCCCGCCGGGCCTAACCACCCTGCCCCGGCCCCGCGCCCGCTCAGGCGCCGGCGACGGGGTTCTGCGCCTCGAGCCGGTTGTCCGGGTCGAGCGCGCCGAGCACCGCGAGCGCGATCGCGTCGAGCTGGTCCACCTGCTCCGCGGTCAGCCGGTCCACGACGAGCCGGCGCACCTCGGTGACGTGGCTGGGCGCCGTGGCCACGACCTTGCGCCAGCCGTCCTCGGTCAGCGTGGCCAGCGTCGCCCGGCGGTCGTCCGCCGACCGCACCCGCGTGAGGTAGCCGCGCGCCTCCAGCCGGGCCGCCACGTGCGACAGCCGCGGCAGGGTGGCGTTCGTGCTCGCCGCCAGCCCGCTCATCCGCAGCGTCCGGTCCGGCGCCTCGGACAGCTTCGCGAGCACCAGGTACTCGTAGTGCGACAGGTCGGCGTCGCGCTGCAGCTGCTGGTCGAGCGCCGCGGGCAGCAGCTCGGCGACCGCCTCCAGGCGCATCCACGCCTGCAGCTCGCGGGGGCTGAGCCAGCGGGGGTCGTCGGTCATCGGACCAGCGTACCGGTTGGTTGACGCTTCAACCCCATCGACCGCGCCCCGTGGCCGCCGGGCGATATTCGCGTGACCCGCGCCCCCGGCCGGTGGCAGCGTACGGATCACCGCGGTGAGTCCCGGGGCCCGGCCAGGCCCCAGCCCAGCACGACGCAGAGGACCACCACCATGCACCCCACCCTGACGTTCGACGTCCTCCAGGCCGACCACCGCGAGCGCCTCGAGACCGCCCGCCTGCTGTCCCGGCACGCCGCCCGGCGCGCCGAGAGCAGACCGGGTCCCGAGACGCGCGGCCGACCGCCGGAACCGGTCGTCCGACCCCGCCTGCGGCTGCTGCTCGCGGCGACCACCACGGTCGGCGCGCTGCGGTGACGCCGGGCACCGGCACCACGCGGGAGGTGAGCCCGCCGGACCACCGTCCGGCGGGCTCACCCGTACCCTGAGCACGTGAGCACCGTGAACCCCGGCACCGGCAGCGCCGACCGCATCGTCTGGATCGACTGCGAGATGACCGGCCTCGACACCGTGGCCGACGCCCTCGTCGAGGTCGCCGCCGTCGTCACCGACTCCGAGCTGAACGTGCTCGGCGAGGGCGTCGACGTCGTCATCGCGCCCCCGGCCGAGGCCCTGGAGCAGATGGGCGACTTCGTCCGCACCATGCACACCACCTCGGGCCTGCTCGACGCGCTGGCCGGCGGCACCACGCTCGCCGACGCGCAGGCGCAGGTCCTGGAGTACGTGCGGCAGTGGGTGCCGGAGCCCGGCAAGGCGCCGCTCGCGGGCAACTCGGTCGGCACCGACAAGGTGTTCCTCGACCGCGACATGCCCGAGCTCGTCGGCCACCTGCACTACCGGATCGTCGACGTCTCCTCGATCAAGGAGCTCGCCCGCCGCTGGTACCCGCGGGTGTACTTCGCCTCCCCGCAGAAGAACGGCGGGCACCGGGCGCTGGCCGACATCCTGGAGAGCATCGACGAGCTCCGGTACTACCGGGCCGCCCTGCTGGTGCCGCAGCCGGGGCCCGACTCCAAGGCGGCGAAGGCGATCGCGGCCCAGGTGCAGGCGACGTCCGTGGCCGCCGCGCACCGGTCCCCGTCCGCCTCGTCCTGAGGACCTCGCAGAACCGGGTACACTTCTTCCCGGCCCTGCTGCGTCGGGGCCGGCATGGTGGCTATAGCTCAGCAGGTAGAGCACCTGGTTGTGGTCCAGGGGGTCGCGGGTTCAAGTCCCGTTAGCCACCCCAGCACGAAGGGCGCCGCTCCCCCCGGGAGCGGCGCCCTTCGTCGTCTCCCCCACCGGTGGGGTCAGCGCCCGTCGTCGCGGCGGTCGACCGCGCGGGTGACGAACGCGCCGACGACGAGCCCGATGCCGAGCAGGTGGGCGATCGACCCGGTCGTCACGATCGCACCCGTGACCGACGTCGCGATCGTCCCGTACAGCCGGCCGTTGACCGCTCCCATCGCCAGGGCGACGGCGACCAGCGCCACCCTTGTCCAGACCATCTGAGCCGGGGTCAGCTTCGGCGGGAACCTCATGGTCACACTCCTCGCCCCCGGTCCGAGCCCCCTGCCCGCCACCGTACGAGCGACCGACCGGCGCGCGGTACCCCCGCGCTCCCCGGTCCCGGGGCCGGGAGGCGCTGCCTGGCGTCGTCCTGGCGGTTCCCGGGCATTGCGATCGACCGGCACCGGACGTACAGTTTCGCGTACAGGAGGTGCCGCCATGCGCACGATGAGCTACACCGAGTCCCGCGCCCGCTACGCCGAGGTGCTCGACTCCGTGGTGAACGACCGCGAGGAGGTCGTCATCACGCGGGCCGGCCACGAACCGGTGGTGATCATCTCCCTCGACGAGCTCGAGTCCCTCCGCGAGACCGCTTACCTGATGCGGTCGCCCGCCAACGCCCGGCGCCTGCTCGACGCGGTCGACCGGCTGGAAGCCGGCGACGGCGAGGAGCACCCGCTGGCGACGGACGACGCCCGCTGACCGTGCGCCTCGTGTGGGACCCCCTCGCCTGGGAGGACTACCTCTGGTGGCAGGTGAACGACCGGAAGGCGCTGCGTCGCGTCAACGCGCTCGTCCAGGACGTCGTCCGGAACGGCAACGAGGGCATCGGCAAGCCCGAGCCGCTCCGGCACGACCTCTCCGGCTACTGGTCCCGCCGCATCTCCGACGAGCACCGCCTGGTGTACCGCGTCACCGAGACGGACGTCCGGATCGCCGCCTGCCGCTACCACTACGGGCGCTGAGGCCCGCCGGGCCGGGGCGGCCGCCCCGACCCGGCGGGCACGTGTCAGAGGCGGCGGGTGATCGCGTCCGCGAACCGGCCGACCGCCTCGGGCGCCTGGCCGAAGAAGAACGACGGCTCGATCAGCTCGAGCTCCAGCACCACCGGGTTGCCCTGGTCGTCCGGGATCAGGTCGACACGGGTGTAGGCCAGCGGCTGCTCGACGCCCTGGATGAGCTGCGGCAGGGCGTCGACGACGCGCTGCCCGAGCTCGAGCTCGGCGGCCGAGGCCTCGCGCGGGGTCATGACCTCCTCCTTGTAGAGGACGCCGTCGGTCTCGCCCTCGCGGTAGGGGCCCTCCAGCAGCGGGGCCTTGCGCACGGCGTGGCTGAGCTCGCCGTCGAAGTAGACGAGGGCGGTCTCCCCCACCGTGTCGACCTGCTTGAGGTAGCGCTGCACCATGACGTGCCGGCCGCCGTCGAGCAGCCGCTTCACGTGGGTGATGGCCAGCGCGCGCGACGGGGTCTGCCCGGCGTCGTACCGGCCGGTGTCCCGGGAGCCGGCGCTGACGGTCGGCTTGATGACGAAGTCCCCGAACGCCGGGAACCGGGTGTGGATCGCGCGGGCGTTGAAGTTGCGCGCGGGGTCCATCCAGATGGTCGGCACGATCGGCAGGCCGGCGGCCTCCATGGCGCGCTGGTAGGTCTTGTCGACGTTCCAGGTGAGGACCTGGGCGGGGTTGATCAGCCGCGACGACTGGCTGACCCGCTGGGCCCACCACCGGAAGTCGCGCGGGTGGTCGGTGTAGTCCCAGGTGGAGCGCACGACGACGGCGTCGTAGGACGACCAGTCGACGTCGGCGGCGTTCCACACGGGCGACTCGACCTCGAGGCCCCGGTCGCGGAGCGCCGCGACGAGCGGGGCGTCGTCGGGGTCGAGGTCCGGCAGGGCGGCGCAGGTGGCCAGGGCGATGCGTGTGCTCACCCTGGGCAGACTACCCACGCCGTCCACGCCCGCGACCCGCGCGGGTCAGGCGGCGGCGTCCTGCGCGCCGTCGACCAGCCGGTGCAGGGCCGCCAGCAGGCCGGGGGCGTCCAGGGTGCCGACGACGGCGTCGCCCTCGTGCACCGGCACCGCGCCGGACGGCTCCGCGGCCAGGGCGGCGAAGGCGGCGTCCAGCGGGTCGCCCACGCGCAGCCCGTGCGCGGTGCCGACCCCGCGCCCGTCGCCGGCCGGCCGCAGGTCGCGCCGCTCGACCGTGCCGAGCGCGAGCAGCCGCACGGCGGCGCCGGTGCCCACGAGGTCGGCGACCGCCGCGCTGGCCGGGGCGGCGAGCAGCCGCACCGGGTCGGAGAGCTGCTCCAGGCGGCCGCCGCGGCTGAGCACGGCGACGCGGTCGGCGAGCCGGACGGCCTCGTCGACGTCGTGGGTGACGAGCATCACGGTGGTGCCGAGCTCGGCCTGGATCCGGCGGAACTCGGTCTGCAGGCGGCGGCGGCCGACCGGGTCGACGGCGCCGAACGGCTCGTCCATCAGCAGCACGGGCGGGTCGGTGGCCAGGGCGCGGGCGACGCCCACCCGCTGCCGCTCGCCGCCGGACAGCTCGTGGGGGTAGCGGCGCGCGTACCGCCCGGGCTCCAGGCCGACGAGCTCCAGCAGCTCCCCCACCCGGGCGCGGGTGCGGCCGCGGTCCCAGCCGAGCAGGCGGGGCACGGTGGCGACGTTCTGCTCGACGGTCCGGTGCGGGAAGAGCCCCACGTTCTGGATGACGTAGCCGATCCGCCGCCGCAGGCCCACGGCGTCCACGTCGGTGACGTCGTCGCCGTCCAGGAAGATCCGCCCGGAGGTGGGCTCGACCAGCCGGTTCGCCATCCGCAGGGTCGTCGACTTCCCGCAGCCCGACGGGCCCACCAGGGCCAGCAGCTCGTGCGCCTCGACGTCGAGCGAGAGGTCGCCGACGGCCACCGTCCCGTCGGCGTAGGCCTTGCGGACGTGGTCGAACCGGATCGCCGTCGCCATGCCGACGACCGTACCCGCCACCCCCGACACCGGCGGCGCAGGAGCGGCTGTCGGAGGCGCCGGGTAGCGTCTGGGCGGTGACCAGCCCTGAAGACGCCGGGGTCCGCGCCGAGCTGACCGCGGCCGCCGGCGACCCGGCCGCCAACCCCTGGCTGTCGTGGGACTACGTCCAGCGCAACTGGGGCGACATCTCCCGGGCGCTGGAGCAGCACGCGGGTCTGACGGTGCAGGCCGTGCTGATCGCGTGCGCCATCGCGGTGCCGCTGGGGATGCTCGCGCACCTGCGCCCCCGGCTCGCGGCGCCGATCGTCGGGACGACCGGCGTGCTCTACACGGTCCCGTCGCTCGCGCTGTTCACCGTGCTGGTGCCGTGGACGGGGATCGGCCGCACGCCGGTGCTGGTCGGCCTGGTGGTGTACGCGCTGCTGGTGCTGGTGCGCAACGTGCTGGTCGGGCTGGCGGGCGTGGACGAGAGCGTCCGGGACGCCGCCCGCGGCCTGGGCTACGGCCGGCTGCGCCTGCTGCTGACCGTCGAGCTGCCGAACGCGCTGCCCGCGATCGTCGCCGGGATCCGGCTGGCGACGGTCACGACGGTGGCGCTGGTGACCGTCGGGGTGGTCGTCGGCTACGGCGGGCTCGGCAACCTGATGTTCCGCGGGTTCCGCAACAACAAGTACCACGCGGAGATCCTCACGGCGACGCTGCTCTGCCTGGCCCTCGCGCTGGTGCTGGACCTGCTGCTCTGGCTGGTCGGCCGCGCGGTGACGCCGTGGGCCCGGCGCGGACGGGAGGCCTGACGTGGACGTGCTGACCGAGGCGCTGGCCTGGCTCAACGACCCGCTGAACTGGACCGGGCGCCGCGGCGTGCTCGAGCTCACGGCGGCGCACCTGCGGCTGAGCGCGCTGGCCGTGCTGCTCGCCGCGGCGGTGGCGCTGCCCGCCGGGGTCTGGCTCGGCCACCGGCGGCGCGGCGGGGCGGTGACCGTCGTGCTGGCGAACACCTCGCGCGCGCTGCCGACGTTCGCCCTGCTGACGATCTTCGCCTCGACCGGCCTGTTCGGCGCCACCGCGACGGTGCTGGCCGTGGCCGTGTTCGCCGTGCCCCCGATCCTGGGCAACACGTTCACCGGGCTGATGGAGGTCGACGCCGACGTCCGGGACGCCGCCCGCGGGATGGGCATGTCCGGCGGCCGGTCGCTGGCCGCCGTGGAGCTGCCGCTCGCGCTGCCGCTGATCGGCGCGGGCCTGCGCACCGCGACCACCCAGGTGCTCGCCACCGTGCCGCTGGCGGCGCTGGTCGGCGGCACGAGCCTGGGCTCGATCATCGTCGAGGGGATGGCGCTGCAGCGCTACGGCCAGGTGGTCGCGGGCGCGGTGCTGGTCGCGGCGCTCTGCCTGCTGGTCGAGGGCGTGCTGGCGGTCGTGCAGCACGTGCTCACCCCGGCGCCGATGCGCACCCCGCGCCGGACCGGCGCCCGCCGGCCGTCCCGCGACCCCGACGCCACCGGCACGGGCGGCCCGGCCCCCACGACCCGCGCCCCCGTCGGCGACCCGGCCCGGGAGCCCGCCCCGCGGCGGGCCGTGACCGGATCGTGATCCCGTGCGACCGCCCGGGAGGTTGCCCCCGTCCCGGTGACGCCGGTCTGATGGACGACGTCACCCGTCCGCGCGCCCATCCGGCTGCGCCTCCGCACCGAACTCCGTGTGCTCCACCGGTGAGAACAGAGGAACCCACATGAACGCACGTCGTACCGCCCTCCCCGCTGCCGCGGCGGGGCTCCTGCTCCTGCTGGCGGCCTGCGGCGACCCGGGCTCGGGCGGCGGCAGCGCGGACCCGACGGCCGGCGGCGACGCGGGCGGCACGGTCTGCGAGCCCGTGGCCGGCGACCAGCTCGTCGTGCTGGACGACGACCAGGGCCTGCAGAACGCCGATAACGTCATCCCCGCCGTGAACGCCGCCGCGGCCGAGGCCGACCCCGCGCTGATCCCCCTGCTGGACACGGTGTCCGAGGCGCTGGACACCGACAAGCTCATCCAGCTGAACAAGGCCGTGGACATCGACCGGCAGACCTCCTCGGAGGCCGCCGCGGCGTTCGTCGAGGACGAGGGCCTGGCCGCCGCGGACGCCTCCGCGGGCGCGGGCAGGGCCGTCGTGGTGGGCGCGGCCAACTTCTCGGAGAGCGCGACGCTCGGCGAGATCTACGCCGCGGTGCTCCGGTCCGCGGGCTACACCGCGGAGGTGCAGACGATCGGCAACCGCGAGACGTACCTGCCCGCGCTGCAGAGCGGCCAGATCACGCTGACGCCGGAGTACGCCGCCACGCTGGCGGAGTTCCTCAACACCGCCGCGAACGGCGCGGACGCCGAGCCCGTCGCCAGCGGCGACCCCGACGCGACCGTCGAGGCGCTCACGACCCTGGGCGAGGAGGCCGGCCTGACCTTCGGCGCCGTCTCCGCGGCGCAGGACCAGAACGCGTTCGCCGTCACGACGGAGTTCGCGGAGGAGTACGGGGTCGAGACGCTGTCCGACCTGGCGACCGCCTGCGGCGGCGGCGTCGTGCTCGCCGGCCCGGCCGAGTGCCCGGAGCGGCCGTTCTGCCAGATCGGCCTGGAGGACACCTACGGGGTCACGGTCGCCGAGTTCCGCTCGTACGACTTCGGCCTGATCGGCGACGCCGTCCGCGGCGGCGAGGCCTCGCTGGGCCTGGTGCTGTCGAGCGACGGCTCGCTCGCGAGCTGACGCGGCACCCCGCAGCACCGCAGCACCCACGCAGCAGGGGGCGGACCCGCACCGGGTCCGCCCCCTGCCGCCGTGCGGCGTCGCGTGGCCTCAGAGGCCGGCGGTCTCCAGCAGCCGCAGCCACACCTCGCTCACCGTCGGGTAGGCCGGCACGGCGTGCCACAGCCGGTCCAGCGGCACCTCCCCCACCACCGCGGTCGTCGCCGACTGCAGCAGCTCGGCGGCGTCCGGCCCGGTGAACGTGGCGCCGACGACGACGCGCCGGTCCTCGTCCACGACGATCTGCGCGGTGCCGGCGTAGCCGTCGGCCGCCACGGACGCCCCGGCCACGTTCCCGATGGCGTACTGCACGGCCCGCACCCGCAGCCCGGCGTCCCGCGCCTCCTGCTCGGTGCGGCCCACCCAGGACACCTCGGGCCGGGTGAACACGACCTGCGGCACGGCGACGTGGTCGGCGGTGGCCCGGTACCGGGTCCAGTCGCCGGCGTCCCGCTCGGCCGCCGCGCGCTCGGCGGCGAGGTCCGCGGCACCCGCCGCCTCGGCCGCGTGGCCGGAGAACCGCGCCGCGACGACGTCGCCGACGACGCGGGCGTCGTACTTGCCCTGGTGGGTGGTCGCGGTGCGGCCGGTGACGTCGCCGACGGCGAACAGCCAGCCCCCCTCGACGCCGATCACCTGCAGCGCGTCGTCCACGGCCAGCACCTCGCCGGGCTCGAGCCCGAGCACGTCCAGGCCGACGTCGGTCGTGCGGGGCCGGCGGCCGGTGGCGACGAGGACCTCGTCCGCGTGCACCTCGTCGGTGCCCTGCGGCCCCTCGACCGTCAGGTGCACGCCCGCGTCGTCGCGCCGGACCCGGGTCGCCGAGCTGCCGAACCGCACGTCGACCCCAAGGTCGCGCAGCCCGGTGGCCACCTCGTCGGCGGCGAACGGCTCCGCGCCGGTGAGCACCCGGTCGCCGCGGACCAGCAGGGTCACCTCGGCGCCCAGGTCGCGGTAGGCCACCGCCATCTCGACGCCCACGACGCCCCCGCCGAGGATCGCGAGGCGGCCGGGCACCTCCTCGGCGGCGGTCGCCTCGCGCGACGTCCACGGCCGCGCCTCGGCGAGCCCGTCGACCGGCGGGACGACCG
>JAPSIJ010000012.1:15638-17161 GCA_031178805.1 Cellulomonas sp.
GCCATCTCGACGCCCACGACGCCCCCGCCGAGGATCGCGAGGCGGCCGGGCACCTCCTCGGCGGCGGTCGCCTCGCGCGACGTCCACGGCCGCGCCTCGGCGAGCCCGTCGACCGGCGGGACGACCGGTTCGCTGCCGGTCGCGACGACCACCGCGTGCCGGGCGATCAGCCGGGTGTCGCCGTCCTCGCCGCTGACCACGAGCTCCTTGGGCCCGGTGAACCGCGCGGTCCCGCGCAGCAGCGCGATGCCCGCGGAGTCGAGCCACTCGACCTGGCCGTGGTCGTCCCAGTGCGAGGTGAACACGTCGCGGCGGGCGAGCACCGCGGCGGGGTCGAGCCGGCCCTGCACAAGCTCGGCCGCGCCGGGCACCGCGCGGGCGGCCGCCAGGACGGACCCGGGCCGGAGCAGCGCCTTGGAGGGCATGCACGCCCAGTACGAGCACTCGCCGCCGACGAGCTCGTGCTCGACGACGACGACGGAGAGCCCGAGGCGGCCCGCGCGGTCCGCGGCGTTCTCGCCCACCGCCCCGGCCCCCAGGACCACCACGTCGTACGTCCTCGTGTCCGGCTGCGCGCCGTCCCCGTCGTTCTGCAGGGTGCGCTCGCTCATGTCCTCGCTCCGTTCGTCCGTCGGGCCGCGATGGGCGGTGCCACCCATCGTGACCTCCGCCGACGCCCCCGGCAGGTCGACCCGCTCACTCCACCGGTAGATGAAGGTTGCACCAGTCGGCGGGCTTTCAGGTGAATTGAGCGGTTCTGCCCCGTGACGCCGGGTGAAACCGGGCGTCCCGGCTGTCCGGTCCCCGGTGCGGGTGCCACCGTTGGCGCATGGACACCGACCCCTGGCGCGTGGACGTCACCGACGCCGACATCCGCGACGCCAAGCGCGCGTGGCTCGCCGCGCGCGACGGGGACGCCGCCGACGCCGAGGTCGACCGGCGGTACGACCAGCTGCGGATGCTGGTGCACGGCCAGGCCCAGCAGCTCGCGGAGGACGTCCGCGCCCGCGCGGCGGCCCCGCGCCGGACCCCCGAGGTCGACTGACCCCGGGGCCCGGCCCGCGTCAGTAGCGGAACTGCGAGACCTGCCCCCGCAGGCTCTCGGACATCCGCGCCAGCTCGGCCACCGCGGCCCCCATCTGGTTCAGCGTCTGCGACGACTCGCTGGCCGCCGAGGCGACGCCGGTGATGTTGGTGGCGATCTCGCCCGAGCCGGTGGCGGCCTCGGCCACCGACCGGGACATCTCGGTGGTCGTGGCGGTCTGCTCCTCCACCGCGCTGGCGATGGTGAGCTGGTAGTCGTTGATGCTGGCGATGATGTGGCTGATCTCGCCGATCGCGGTCACCGCCGCCCCGGTGTCGGCCTGGATCGCCTCCACCCGGCGCACGATGTCCTCCGTCGCCTTCGCGGTCTCCTGCGCCAGCTCCTTGACCTCGCCGGCCACGACCGCGAAGCCCTTGCCCGCCTCACCCGCGCGGGCCGCCTCGATGGTGGCGTTCAGCGCCAGCAGGTTCGTCTGCTC
>JAPSIJ010000243.1 GCA_031178805.1 Cellulomonas sp.
GGCGGCGCGGCGCGGTTCCACGGCACGGAGGAGGCGCTGGCCGAGCGGCTGGTGTCCGCCGTCGCCGAGCGCACCGGCCACGAGTGCCAGGTCGGCACCGCCGACGGGCTGCTCGCCGCGGTGCTGGCCGCCCGCACCGACGAGGTCGTGGCCCCCGGCGGCTCGGCGGCGTTCCTCGCGCCGCGTCCCGTGGACGACCTGCTGCCCGCGGCGGTGTCCGACGAGGCCGCGCGCGCCGTGACCGCCCTGGTGGACCTGCTGCGGCGGCTCGGCCTGCGCACGCTCGGCGACCTCGCCGCGCTGCAGGGCGGCGACGTGCACGCCCGGTTCGGCGCGTGGGGCACCTGGGCGTGGACGCTGGTCCGCGGCGAGGACCTGCGCCCGCCCGCGCGGCGCCGCCCCGAGACGGACCTCGAGGTGGTCACCGACCTGGACCCGCCCGCGCACCGGGTCGACGTCGCCACGTTCGCCGGGCGCCGGCTCGCGGAGGAGCTGCACGCCCTGCTCACCGAGCACTCCGTGACCTGCGCCCGGCTGCGGATCACCGCGCGCACCGACGAGGGCACCGAGCTCACCCGCACCTGGCGGACCGACACCGGCGGCCTCGGCGGGCTGTCCGCGGCCCGGATCACCGACCGGATCCGCTGGCAGCTCGACGGCTGGCTCACCGCCGCGGCCGCCGAGCGCGGAGCCGCCGGGACCGAGCCGGACGAGCACGCCGAGCCCGTCGGGCTCGTCGCCCTGGGCATCATCGCCGAGGACGTCGCCCCCGCCGGCGCCGAGCAGGGCCGGCTGTGGGGCGGGCCCTCCGGCGGCGACCTGCGCGCGCACCGGGCGCTCGACCGGGTGCAGGGCCTGCTCGGCGGCGACGGCGTGCTCACCGCCGCGCTGCAGGGCGGCCGGGACGTGCGCGACCAGGTGCACCTGCAGCCGTGGGGCGCGCAGGCCGCGCCGCCGCGTCCCGTCGACCGCCCCTGGCCCGGCCGGCTGCCCGCGCCCGCCCCGGCGACCGTGCCCGCCCGGCCCGCCGCCGTGGAGGTGCTGGACGGTGCCGGCCGGCCCGTGACGTTCGACCGGCGGCTGAGCATGAGCGGCGTCCCCGCCCGGGTGCGGACGCCCGCCGCCGACCGCCGGCCCGCCACCGACCACGTCGTCGCCGGCTGGGCGGGCCCGTGGCCGCTGGCCGAGCGCTGGTGGTCCCCGGACGAGGCCCGGCTGCGCGTGCACCTGCAGGTGACGCTCGCCGACGGCCGCGCCCTGCTGCTCGCCTGCCACCCCGGCGGCTGGACCTGCGAGGCCGTCTATGACTGACGTCCCGCGCTACGCGGAGCTGCACGCGCACTCGGCCTTCAGCTTCCTCGACGGCGCCAGCCAGCCCGAGGAGCTCGCCGCCGAGGCGCACCGGCTCGGGCTCACGGCGCTCGGCCTGACCGACCACGACGGCCTCTACGGCGTCGTCCGGTTCGCCGAGGCGGCGCGCGAGGTCGGCCTGCCCACCGTGTTCGGCGCCGAGCTGCACCTGCCCGTGCCCGGCGTCGGCGGGCCGGACGTGCTCGACCCGCCCACCGGGGTGCCCGACCCGCGCGCCGTGCACCTGCCCGTGCTGGCCCGCGGCCCCGAGGGCTACCGCGCGCTGTCCCGGACCATCGCGGAGGCGCACCTGGCCACCGGCACCAAGGGCGCCGCCGAGTACCGGCTGGAGCAGCTCGCCGAGCAGGCCGACGGCCGCTGGCTCGTGCTCACCGGCTGCCGCAAGGGCCCCGTGCGACGCGCCCTCACCGACGACGGCCGCCGGCCCGAGGTCACGACCGCGGGGGTCGACCGGGCGCGGGTCGAGCTGGACCGGCTGGTCGCCCTGTTCGGCCGGGACAACGTCGCCGTCGAGGTCACCCGCGGCGGCAGCCCGTACGACTCCGAGACCGCCGACGCGCTCGCGGCCCTCGCCGCGGGGGCGGGCCTGCCGCTGGTCGCCACCGGCAACGTGCACTACGCCACCCCGCGCGACGCCGACCTGGCGATGGCGCTGGCCGCCGTGCGCGCCCGGTCCTCGATGGAGGACCTCGACGGCTGGCTGCCCGGCGCGCCCACCGCGCACCTGGCCTCCGCCGCCGAGATGCTGCGCCGGCACCGCCGGCACCCGCAGGCCGTCGCCACCGCCGCCGCGCTGGGGGAGGAGTGCGCGTTCGACCTGCACCTGGTCGCGCCGCAGCTGCCGCCCTACCCGGTCCCCGACGGGCACACCGAGGCCAGCTGGCTGCGCGAGCTCGTCCGCCGCGGCGCGCGCGAGTGCTACGGCCCGCCCGAGGACGAGCGGGTGCCCGGCGCGTACGCGCAGCTCGAGCACGAGCTGCGGGTCATCGAGGAGCTCGGCTTCCCCGGCTACTTCCTCGTCGTCTACGACCTGGTCGACTTCTGCCACCGCAACGGCATCCTCGCCCAGGGCCGCGGGTCCGCCGCGAACTCGGCCGTCTGCTACGCCCTGAAGATCACCGCCGTCGACGCCGTGAAGCACGGCCTGCTGTTCGAGCGGTTCCTCGCCCCCGAGCGGGACGGGCCGCCGGACATCGACGTCGACATCGAGTCCGGCCGCCGCGAGGAGGTCATCCAGTACGTCTACGCCCGGCACGGCCGCACCCACGCCGCGCAGGTCGCCAACGTCATCTCCTACCGCGCGCGCTCCGCCGTCCGGGACGCCGCCCGCGCCCTCGGCTACGACGTCGGGCAGCAGGACGCGTGGAGCAAGTCCATCGAGCGGTGGGGCACCCTGCGCGGGCCGCAGCCGCGGCAGCCGTGGTGGTCCGGCGCCGCGCGCCTGCCCGCCCCGGCGGCGCCCGCGGCACCCACGGCACCTGCCGCGCCCGCAGCGCCTGCAGCGCCCGCGGCACCCACAGCGCCCGCAGCGCCCGCCGGCCGGGCGGACCCGGTCGCCCCGCCGACGCAGTCCGTGCCCGCCCGGCCGACGTCCACCCGGCCGAGCCCGCCGCCCCGTGCGGGTGCGGGCGCCGGTGCGCGTGCGGGGGTGGGCGCCGCCGCGCGGCCCGGGGGCGCCGGCGCCGCGCAGTACGCCGCCCAGGGGCGCGACCCCGAGGGCGTCGTGTGGGGCTGGAACCACGAGCCGGGCGCACCCCGCCGGCCGGCCGGCCACGACGACACCGACGGGACGGCGGGGCAGCCCACCGCCGACGGCCACGACGTGGTCCCCGCGCACCGCCCGCCGCCCGCGAGCGACCTCGACGAGATCCCCGAGCCGGTGATCGACCTCGCCGACCGGTTCCTGCGGCTGCCCCGGCACCTCGGCATCCACTCCGGCGGCATGGTGATGTGCGACCGCCCGGTCATCGAGGTGTGCCCCGTGGAGTGGGCGCGCATGGAGGGGCGCACCGTCCTGCAGTGGGACAAGGACGACTGCGCCGACGCGGGGCTGGTGAAGTTCGACCTGCTCGGCCTCGGCATGCTCACCGCGCTGCGGCTGGCGTTCGACCAGGTCGAGCGGCACGGCGGCCCGCGCCTGGAGCTGCACGGCCTGCCCGACGAGGACCCGCTGGTCTACGACCTGCTGTGCGCCGCCGACACGGTCGGGGTGTTCCAGGTGGAGTCCCGGGCGCAGATGGGCACCCTGCCGCGTCTGCAGCCGCGCAGCTTCTACGGGATCGTCGTCGAGGTCGCCCTGATCCGCCCCGGGCCCATCCAGGGCGGTTCGGTGCACCCCTACATCGAGCGGTACCAGGGGCGGCAGCCGATCACCTACCCGCACCCGCGGCTGCAGAAGTCCCTGGAGCGCACGCTCGGCGTCCCGCTGTTCCAGGAGCAGCTGATGCAGATGGCCATCGACGTCGCCGACTTCACGCCCGCCGAGGCCGACCAGCTGCGCCGGGCGATGGGCTCCAAGCGCAGCATCGAGAAGATGGAGGCGCTGCGCGCGCGTCTCATGGCCGGCATGACCCGCAACGGCATCCCCGAGCCGGTGCACGAGGAGGTCTACGAGAAGCTCAAGGCGTTCGCCGACTTCGGGTTCCCCGAGTCGCACGCCTACTCGTTCGCGTTCCTCGTCTACGCCAGCGCGTGGCTCAAGGTGCACCACCCGGCCGCGTTCTACGCCGGGCTGCTCGCCGCGCAGCCGATGGGGTTCTACTCGCCGCAGTCGCTGGTGGCCGACGCGCGCCGGCACGGCATCGGGGTGCTGCGCCCCGACGTGCAGCGGTCCGGCGTGCAGGCCGTCGTCGAGCGGGTGGCGCCCGAGCCGCCCGGCGGCGAGCCGCCCCTCGCCCCGCGCCCGTCCGGCACCGCGCCCGTCGGGCCCGGCCACGCCGCCGACCCCGGCCGGTCGCTGGCGGTGCGGGTCGGCCTGGCGTCCATCCGGAGCGTGGGGGAGCAGGTCGCCGAGCGGCTCGTCGCCGAGCGGGA
>JAPSIJ010000244.1 GCA_031178805.1 Cellulomonas sp.
CGCCCGCCCGACCGCTAGGGTCGCGGCGGGCGTCGGCGTCGGCGCCCGGTGAGGGGACGCGCGTGACCGAGCTGCCGCCGGCGGGGACCACCGCCGTCAGCACCCGCGGGCTGCGGAAGACCTACCGGCACCGCGGCCGGCTGGTCGTCGCGGTCGGCGGGCTGGACCTGGACGTGCCGCTCGGAGGCGTGCACGGGTTCCTCGGCCCGAACGGGGCCGGGAAGACCACGACCATCCGGATGCTGCTCGGCCTGATCCGGCCCGACTCGGGGACCGTGCGGGTGCTGGACCGGCCGGTCCCGGACGCGCTGCCGGAGGTGGTGGCGCGCGTCGGGGCGATCGTCGAGTCGCCGACGTTCTTCCCGGCGTTCTCCGGCCGGCGCAACCTCGAGCTGCTGGCCGCGGCGATCGGCGCCCCGGCGGCGCAGGTCGACCGGGTGCTCGCCGACGTCGGGCTCGCGGACCGCGCGGGCAGCCCGTTCCGCACGTACTCCCTGGGCATGAAGCAGCGGCTGGCGATCGCCTCCACGCTGCTCAAGGACCCGGACCTGGTCATCTTCGACGAGCCGACGAACGGGCTCGACCCCGCCGGCATCCACGAGGTCCGGCAGACGATGCGGTCGCTGGCCGACGCCGGGAAGACCGTGCTGGTGTCGAGCCACATCCTCGCGGAGGTGCAGCAGGTGGCGGACACCGTGTCGATCGTGACGCAGGGCCGGCTGGTGGCCGGCGGGCGGGTCGACGACCTGATCGCGGCCGCCGGCGCCGGCGAGTCCCGGGTGGCGGTCGCGGACGCCGCGCGGGCGGCCGCGGTGCTGACCGGCCGCGGCTGGGCGGTGCGCCCGGACGGCGGCGACGCGCTGCGGGTCGCGGGCGCCGCCCCGGCCGACATCACCCGGGCGCTCGCCGAGCAGGGGCTGTACCTGCACGAGCTCGTGCCCGGGCGCGCGGACCTCGAGCAGGTGTTCCTGAGCCTGACCGGGACGGGCGCGGACGGCACGGCCGCCGCGCACCAGGGCCGGCCGGCCCCGCACGGACGGCGGGCCCGCGCGTGAGCGCCCCCCGTCCGGCCGGGCTGCTGCGGGTCGAGGCCCGGCGGTTCCGGTACCGCGCCGCGGTGCGCTGGCTGGCGGTGCTCGCGCTGGTCGCCGCGCTGGCCGTCGTCACCTCGGTGTTCTTCTCCGCCCGGCCGCCGTCGGAGAGCGAGCTCGCCGAGGCGCGGCAGCAGTACGCCTACGCCCAGGAGGACTGGGCCGAGAACGGCGAGCAGTACGTCGAGGACTGCCGGGAGGGCGAGCGCCAGGAGCAGGCGACGGACCCCGAGGCGGACTGGGGCTGCGACCAGATGGAGCCCCGCCCCGAGCTCTACCTGCCGGCGCAGCCGACGTTCGCGGACCAGGGCGGCGCCTGGCTGTCCGGCGTGACGCTGTTCCTGCTCCTGCTGGCGTTCGCCGCGGGGGTCACGTCCGTCACCGCCGAGATCGGCACCGGCTCGCTGGCCACCTGGCTGACCTTCGTGCCGCGCCGGGGCCGGGTGTACGCCAGCAAGGTCGCCGTGGCCGGGCTCGGCGTCCTGGTGCCCACCGCGCTGGCGCTGCTGGTCACCGTGGGCGGGGCGTGGGCCGCGGCCGCGGCGAACGACGCCGTGGGCGACACCGGCGGCACGTTCTGGCCCGACCTGGGCGGCCAGGCGCTGCGCGTGCTCGCCGCCGCCGCCGTGCTGGGCGCGGTCGGCGCCGCGCTCGGCTTCCTCACGCGGACCGCCGCGGCGGCGCTCGGCGTCGGCGTGGGCTGGCTGCTGCTGGTCGACAGCGTCGTCGAGGGCTTCCTGCCGGCGCTCACGCCGTGGACCGTGCGGGCCTCCCTGACGGCGTGGCTCGAGGACGGCTACCGGTACTGGGTCACCGTGCCGTGCCGGCCGCTGGACGGCGCCCCGCAGGGCGGCGTGTGCACCGCGGAGCGCACGGTCTCCCTGCTGCACGGCGGCGTGCTGCTGGCGGTCGTCGCGGCCGTGCTGGTCGCGCTCGGCGCCCTGGTGTTCCGCCGCCGCGACGTCGGCTAGGCGGGCGTGAGAGGGTCGGGCGCATGCGCTGGACCGTCGAGGACGCACCGTGGTGGACCCGAGCCGTCGTCTACCAGATCTACCCGAGGTCGTTCCAGGACTCCGACGGCGACGGCGTCGGCGACCTCCGCGGGATCATCTCCCGGCTCGACCACCTGGCGGCGCTCGGCATCGACGTGGTGTGGCTGTCGCCGATCTACCGGTCCCCGCAGGACGACAACGGGTACGACATCAGCGACTACCAGGACGTCGACCCGTCGTTCGGCACCCTGGCCGACCTGGACGAGCTGATCGCCGCCCTGCACGAGCGCGGCATGAAGCTGCTGATGGACCTCGTGGTCAACCACACGTCCGACGAGCACCCGTGGTTCCTCGAGAGCCGGAGCGGCCCGGACAGCCCGAAGCGGGACTGGTACTGGTGGCGCCCGCCCCGGGACGGCATGGCGCCCGGCCAGCCCGGCGCCGAGCCGACCAACTGGCACTCGTTCTTCTCGGGCTCCACCTGGGAGCTGGACGAGGCGAGCGGCGAGTACTACCTGCACCTGTTCAGCCGGAAGCAGCCCGACCTCAACTGGGAGAACCCGGAGGTCCGGCAGGCCGTCTACGCGATGATGCGCTGGTGGCTGGACCGCGGGGTCGACGGCTTCCGGATGGACGTCATCAACCTCATCTCGAAGGACACCGCCCTGCCCGACGGCCCCGTGGTCGCGGGGGTGTGGGGCGACGGCAGCCCGCACTACACGGACGGGCCGCGGGTGCACGAGTTCCTGCAGGAGATGCACCGCGAGGTGTTCGCCGGCCGCGCCGCGCAGCTGCTGACGGTCGGGGAGACCCCGGGCGTCACGCTGGACGAGGCGCTGAAGTACACCGACCCGGAGCGCGCCGAGGTCGACATGGTGTTCCAGTTCGAGCACGTCGGCCTGGACCACGGCCCGGGCGGCAAGTTCGACCCGCGGCCGCTGCGGCTGACGGACCTCAAGGCGACGTTCGGGCGCTGGCAGGCCGGGCTCGCCGAGCGGGGCTGGAACAGCCTCTACTGGGACAACCACGACCAGCCGCGCGTGGTGTCCCGGTTCGGGGACGACGGCCGGTACCGCCGGGAGTCGGCGAAGGCGCTCGCGACGCTGCTGCACCTGCACCGCGGCACGCCGTACGTCTACCAGGGCGAGGAGCTCGGGATGACGAACGCCCGCTTCACCCGGCTCGACCAGTACCGGGACATCGAGTCGCTGCGGCACGTCGCGCAGGCCCGCGCGCTGGGCACCGCCACGGACGAGCAGCTGCTCGCGGGGCTCGCCGCGATGAGCCGGGACAACGCCCGCACGCCGGTGCAGTGGGACGACTCGCCGCAGGCGGGGTTCACCACCGGCACGCCGTGGCTCGCCGTGAACCCGAACCACACCGAGGTGAACGCGGTCGCCGAGCGCGCCGACCCGGAGTCGGTGTTCCACCACCACCGCCGGCTGATCGGTCTCCGGCACACCGACCCCGTGGTGGCGCTGGGCGACTTCACGATGCTGCTGCCCGAGGACGAGCAGGTGTACGCCTTCACCCGCACGCTCGACGGCGACGCCCTGCTGGTGGTCGTGAACGTCTCCGGCGAGGAGCGCGCGGTCGACCTCGGCGACGCGTGGCCCACCGGGCCCGACGGCGGCTGGGGCGACCTGGTGCTGGGCACGCACGCCGGGGCGGGGGAGCCGACCACGCTGCGGCCGTGGGAGGCCCGGGTGGTCCGCCGGCGCTGACCGCCCGGCGGCCCGGCCGCCCCCGGCAGCCCGGCGGCCGGGGCCCCGGCGCGTCAGGCCTTCGAGCGCGAGACGTCGACGACCACGCGCAGCGGGTCGTGCAGCAGGAACACCCGGTACGGCGCCTCGGGGTCGGTCAGGCCCAGGAAGATCTGGGTCTGCCCCTCGAACGTGCCGGTGAACTCGGCGCCGGTGACGACCGTGCCGCCGGCCGTGCGGGTGCCGACCGGCAGCTCGTCGACGCCGGTGTCGGCCGGGTAGCCGAGGCCGGTGAGGTAGAGCGCGAGCACGCCGTCGCCCTCCAGGTCCACGGTCTCGCCGGTCGGGTCCTCGACCGCGGTCGCCGTGCGCTCGACGTGCCAGCCGGGGGTGCCGGTGCCGCCCAGGTCCACGACGACGCGGTCGTAGCCGGTGTGCGTCCCGGTCCGCAGGCCGGTGACGGTGAGCAGCGCGTCGGCCGACGGGTCGGCGTCGGCGCTGTCGCCGAACTCCGGGGCCGCGGCGTCCGCCTCGGCGTCGTCGGTCCCGGTCCCGGCGGTCGCCGAGGCGGTGGGCGCCGGCGTGGG
>JAPSIJ010000013.1 GCA_031178805.1 Cellulomonas sp.
CCACGATCGCGCTCACGTGGTGCGCGACGACGTCGTGCAGCTCCCGGGCGATCCGCTGCCGCTCGGCGCGCACCGCGGCGCGCTCGCGGACCGCCTGCAGCGCCCGCAGCTCGGCGTTCCGCAGCGCGAGCGACCGCGAGGTGGCGGCCAGCCGGGCGGCGACCGCCCCGAGCGCGGTGGCCGCGAGCACGAGCAGCACCAGCAGGGCCGTGTCGGACGGGTCGCCCAGGAAGGGCGCCGGGCCGGCCAGCGAGCGGAGCCCCCACGCGCCCGCGGCCAGCGCGACCGTGCCCGCCGTGCCGGCGAGGCCGGTGAGCACCGCCGGCACGGCCGCGGCCCGGGTCGCCGCGTACGCCGCGACCAGCAGCGGCAGCACGTGCAGGTCCACCTGCACCGGCGCCCCGCGGGTGACCACCGCGTAGCCCGCGGGGTAGCCGACCGCCGTGAGCCACAGGCCGGGACCGGGGGCGACCCGCCGCAGGGCGAGGGGCACCGCCAGCCCGAGGCCGGCCCACAGGTGCGCGTCCTGCCACCGCGGGTGCCACAGGTCCGTGCGGGCGAGCAGCTGCACCGCCACCGTCCACGCCACCAGCACGCCGAGGGCGACGAGGCCGTCCTGCGTCGCGGCACGGCGGCGGGCGGTCGGGGACATGCCGCGAGCCTAGGCCGGGCGCGCGGCCCCGCCGTCGCCGCGGCGGCGGACGGGGCGGGGTGCGCGCACCACCTTTGGGTGGTGCCGGCCGGGGCGCGCGTGCCCCCGCCGGCCGACGCCGGACCACCGCACGACCGTGCGGCCCGGCGTGCGCGGTCGCACCGGCGGCCGATGCCCGGGCCGGGCGGCGGCGCGGAGGCTGGAGGCATGACCACGACCCGCCGGCAGGACCGGCTCCCGAGCACCCGCGTCAGCACCCCGCCGCCGGCCGTCCCGCCGCCGCGCTTCCCGCCGGTGGTGCCCCCGGCCGCCGCGACCCCGCCCGCCCCCGTGCCGCCCGCCCGGCCGTCCCGCGGCGCGGTGGTCGTCCGGGTGCTCGTCGTCCTCCTCGTGCTCGGCGCCGCCGCCACGGGGCTCATCGCGGCGCTCGGTGGCCCGGGGGCGCCCGCCCGGGACCTGCCGGCGGCCGCCCAGGTCGCGCCCACCGGGATGGACCCCGAGCTGGAGCGGCGCGTCGCGGCAGCCACGGCGGCGGCCGCCGCGGAGGGCGTCGAGCTCTCCGTCACGTCGGGCTGGCGCAGCGCCGAGGAGCAGCAGCGGCTGGTGGACGAGGCGGTCGAGCGCCACGGCGTGCCCGAGGCGTACCGCTGGGTGCTCCCGCCCGGGGACTCCGCGCACGTGCAGGGCCTGGCCGTGGACCTCGGCCCGCTGGAGGGCTGGCTGTGGCTCGGCGAGCGCGCGGAGGCGTTCGGCCTGTGCCGGACGTACGTCAACGAGCCGTGGCACTTCGAGCCGCTGCCGGACGGCGCGACCACCTGCCCCGCGCCCCACCCGGACGCGTCGTGGGCGTGGTGAGTCAGGCGCGGGAGCGGAAGCCCAGCAGGTAGCGCGTGGTCCCGGCGGCGAGCAGCGCGGCGCCGAGCATGTGCAGCAGCACGAGCAGGACCGGCAGGTCGGTCGCGACCTGGACGTAGCCGATGACGCCCTGCAGCAGCACCAGGGCGACCATCACCCATCCCCGGCGGCGGAGCGCTGCGGGCCCGCGGCGGTTCAGCACGAGCAGGGCCGCGAGCACGGCGACGAACAGCCACACGGCGGCGGCGTGCACCCGCGCCACCAGGTACGGGTCGAGGGCGATCCGGTAGCCGACCTCCTCGTCGCCGGAGTGCGGGCCGGCGCCCGTGGTGATGACGCCGAGCGTCAGCACGACGACCAGCAGCGCCGCGAGCACCGGGGCGAGCCGCCAGGGCAGGGCGCCGACGACGGGGACGCGCGGCCCGTCGCCCTCGCGGCCGCGGTGCACCAGGAGCGTCGACACGGCGACCAGGGCCATCGACACGAGGAAGTGCAGGCTCACCCACGCCGGGTGCAGGTGCAGCAGGACGACGACGCCGCCGATGAGCGCCTGGGCGACGACGCCCGCCAGCGGGGCGAGGCCGAGCCAGCGGTAGGAGCGGGACCGGTCGCGGTCGAACCACACGACCAGCGCCGTGGCGACCGCGAGGACGCCGAGGACGCCGGTGAGCGTGCGGTTCCCGAACTCGACGACCGGGTGGTACGTCATCGCCTCGTGCAGGACGGGGGCGAACTGCCCGGGCTCGCACTGCGGCCAGGTGGAGCAGCCGAGGCCGGACCCCGTGAGCCGGACGGCGCCGCCGGTGACGACGATGCCGATCTGCCCGATGAGGTTCGCCACCAGCACCGGGTAGGTGAGCCGCCGGCGCCACCGGTCCCACGCGGACGGCGCCCCGGCCTCGGGGCGGGGTGCGGGGGCGGCGGCGACCTCGGGACGACTCACCCGACAAGCCTACGGGCGCCCGCGGGCACCTTGTGCCGCCGGGCACGAGGTCTTGGTCACCCCGCCGGACGGGTCCCGCCCGGCGGACGGTGGTCAGTCCCAGCGGAACCAGCGGCGCACGGCCCAGCCGAGCGCCAGCGTCCACGCGGCCAGGGCCGCGAGGGGCGCGACCGGGACCGTCCCGGACACCAGCGCGCCGCGCAGCGCCTCGCCGAGGGCGCCCGGCGGCAGCCACCGCGCGACCGACGCCCACCAGCCGGGCAGGTCGGCGACCGGCAGCACGACGCCGCCGACCACCGCGAGGACGACGAGCAGCAGGTTCGCGACCGCGAGCACGGCCTCGGCGCGCAGCGTGCCCGCCAGCAGCAGCGCCAGCGCCGTGAACGCCGCCACGCCGAGCAGCAGCGCGAGCAGGGCGGCCGGGACGCCCGCCGGGTCGGGCCGCCAGCCGAGCGCCAGGCCGACCGCGCCGACGACGAGCACCTGCAGCGCGGCGACGGCGAGCACGGCGACCGCCTTGCCGGCGAGCAGCCCGCCGCGGCCGAGCGGCGTGGTGGCCAGCAGCCGCAGCACGCCGTTGCGCCGGTCGAACGCCGTGGCGATCGCCTGGGAGGCCATCGACCCGGCCATCACGGCCAGCCCGAGGATCCCCGGCGTCACGACGTCGATCCGCGCGGCGCCGCCGGTGCCGACGTCCACGAACGACGACCGGCCCAGCGCCAGCAGCGCCACGACGGGGATGATCAGCGTGACCAGCAGCTGCTCGCCGTTGCGGAGCACGGCGAGGGTCTCGAACCGGGCCTGGGCGAGCACCCGGCGGCCGGCGGGCGCGGCGCGGTCGGGGCCCGCCGCGCGCGCGGTCGGGGCGGCGGTGGTCATCGCAGGTTCCGTCCGGTCAGGTCGAGGAACACGTCCTCGAGGGTGCGGCGGCCCACGTCCACCCGGGCGAGCAGCACGTCCCGGTCGGCGCACCAGGCGGCCAGCGCGGCCACCAGCGCCGGGGTGGCGGGGGAGTCGACGGCGTACGCGCCCGGCCCGGTCTCGCGGACCGGGGTGGGGGCCGGCGCGCCGGCGGGGGTGAGCGCCCGGCCCAGGTCGGCCAGCGGCAGCCCGGGAGCGGCGCGGAAGGTCAGCAGCGCGCCGTCCGCGCCGGCGAGCAGCTCCGGGACGGTGCCGCGCGCGATCACCCGGCCGTGGTCCACGACGGCGACGTCGTCGGCCAGCGCCTCGGCCTCGTCCATCAGGTGCGTGGTGAGCAGCACGGCCACGCCCTCGGCGCGCAGCTCGCCGACCAGCGACCACACGGCGCGGCGCGCCTGCGGGTCCATGCCGGCGGACGGCTCGTCCAGGAACACCACGTCCGGGCGGCCGACGACGGCCGTCGCCAGGGCGAGGCGCTGGCGCTGGCCGCCGGACAGCCGCCGCACGGTGGTGCGCGCGAACGCCTGCAGGCCCAGCCGCTCCGCCAGGGCGTCCACGTCCCGCGGCCGGGCGTACATCGACGCGACGTGCCGCAGCACGCCGAGCGCGGGCACGCCGGTGGGCAGCCCGGCGTCCTGCAGCATCACGCCGACGCGGGGGCGCAGGGCGCGGGCGTCGGCGACCGGGTCGAGCCCGAGCACGCGCACGCTGCCGCCGTCGGGGGCGCGCAGGCCCTCGCAGCACTCCACGGTGGTGGTCTTGCCGGCGCCGTTCGGCCCGAGCACGGCCGTCACCCGTCCGGGGGATGCCTGCAGGTCGAGCCCGTCGACGACGGCGCGGCCGTCGTACCGCTTGACGAGCCCGCGGACCTCGACGGCCGGCGGTGAGGAGGTCTGGCCGAGCACCCCGCGAGTGTAGGGGGCCCGCGGCGGGGTGAGGCGAACCTTGCTTGCCAGGACTTATTTCGGCAACAAGGATGTTGCCGATATCGGGAGCCCTGCCCAAGCGCTCCCGCGGTACGCGCCCCGGCCGGGGCGCGCGACGTGCCGTCAGCCGCGCAGCAGCGAACCGGAGGTGTGCGCATGACCGTGACCCCGCCGTCCGCCGGCGCCCTGCCGGGCACCGCCCGCGGCGTCGAGCCCGACTCCGAGGCCGGCACCCGGCGCCGCGTGCTCGACCTGATCGCCGCCGACGGGCCCGTCTCCGCCGCCGAGCTGGCCGCGGAGCTGGTGCTCACCCCGGCCGCCGTCCGCCGGCACCTGGCCGTGCTGGAGGCCGAGCAGCAGATCGCCGTGCACGAGGGCCACGCCCCGGCGGGCCCCGCGCGCCGCGGCCGCCCCGCCAAGCGGTACGTCGTGACCGCCGCCGGCCAGGCGACGCTGTCCCAGCAGTACTCCGAGCTCGCGTCGCAGGCGCTGCGGTTCGTCGCCGAGATCGGCGGGGCGGACGCCGTGCGCAGCTTCGCCGAGCGCCGCGTCCGCGACCTCGAGGTCCGGCACGCCGACGCGCTGGCCGAGGCCGGCGCCGACCCCGAGCGCCGCGCGCGGGTGCTCGCCGAGGGCCTGGCGCTGGACGGCTTCGCCGCCACGGCGCGCCCCGTCCCCGGCGCCGCCGCGATCCAGCTGTGCCAGGGCCACTGCCCGGTGCAGGACGTGGCCCGCGAGTTCCCCGAGCTGTGCGAGGCCGAGGCGCACGCCTTCTCGCGGATGCTCGGCGTGCACGTGCAGCGCCTGGCGACGCTCGCCGGCGGCGGGCACGTGTGCACCACCAACATCCCGATCGTGCCGGTCCGCCGGCCGGCCCCCTGACGAGCAAGAGCCCCCCGAACCCGACCACCGTGACCGTGCGGAAGGACGAAGAGATGACGACGACGGACACCGGCCGACCGGCCGAGCCGATGACCCAGGACGAGGCCATCGCCTCGATCGGGACCTACGGCTACGGCTGGCACGACGCCGACGACGCGGGCGCCACGGCGCAGCGCGGCCTGTCGGAGGAGGTCGTGCGCAACATCTCGGCGCTGAAGGACGAGCCCGAGTGGATGCTCAAGACCCGCCTGAAGGCGCTGCGCCTGTTCGACAAGAAGCCGATGCCCTGGTGGGGCGCGGACCTGTCGGGCATCGACTTCGACAACATCAAGTACTTCGTGCGGTCGACGGAGAAGCAGGCGACCTCGTGGGACGAGCTCCCCGAGGACATCAAGAACACCTACGACCGCCTGGGCATCCCGGAGGCCGAGAAGCAGCGCCTGGTCGCCGGCGTCGCCGCGCAGTACGAGTCCGAGGTCGTCTACCACCAGATCCGCGAGGACCTGGAGGCCCAGGGCGTCATCTTCGTCGACACCGACACCGGCCTGCGCGAGTACCCGGAGCTGTTCGAGCAGTACTTCGGCTCGGTGATCCCCCCGGGCGACAACAAGTTCGCGTCGCTGAACACCGCTGTGTGGTCCGGCGGGTCGTTCGTCTACGTGCCGCCGGGCGTGCACGTCGAGATCCCGCTGCAGGCCTACTTCCGGATCAACACCGAGAACATGGGCCAGTTCGAGCGGACGCTGATCATCGCGGACGAGGGCTCGTACGTGCACTACGTCGAGGGCTGCACCGCCCCGATCTACCAGTCCGACTCGCTGCACTCCGCGGTGGTCGAGATCGTCGTGAAGAAGAACGCCCGCGTGCGGTACACGACGATCCAGAACTGGTCGAACAACGTCTACAACCTCGTGACCAAGCGGGCGACCGCGGCCGAGGGCGCGACCATGGAGTGGGTCGACGGCAACATCGGCTCCAAGGTCACCATGAAGTACCCGGCGATCTACCTGCTGGGCGAGCATGCCCGCGGCGAGACGCTGTCCATCGCCTTCGCCGGCGAGGGTCAGCACCAGGACGCCGGCTGCAAGATGGTGCACGCCGCCCCGCACACGTCGTCCTCGATCGTGTCCAAGTCCGTCGCCCGCGGCGGCGGCCGCACGTCCTACCGCGGCCTGGTGCAGGTGCTCGAGGGCGCCAGCCACTCCGCGTCGAACGTGCTCTGCGACGCGCTGCTGGTCGACCAGATCTCGCGGTCGGACACCTACCCGTACGTCGACGTCCGCGAGGACGACGTGTCGATGGGCCACGAGGCCACGGTGTCCCGCGTGAGCGAGGACCAGCTGTTCTACCTGATGTCCCGCGGGATGACCGAGACCGAGGCCATGGCCATGATCGTGCGCGGGTTCGTCGAGCCCATCGCGCGCGAGCTGCCCATGGAGTACGCCCTCGAGCTGAACCGCCTGATCGAGCTGCAGATGGAAGGGGCCGTCGGCTGATGTCGACCACCACACCGCAGGCCGCCGGCCTGTCCACCGACCACTCCCGGGCCACGGCCGACGGGGCGCACACCCACGGCGTCGGCGGCGTGCCGCAGTCGTCGCGGGCCGCGCGCGCCACGTCGTTCGACGTCGCCGACTTCCCGGTCCCCTCGGGCCGGGAGGAGGAGTGGCGGTTCTCGCCCGTCGACCGCATCGCGCCGCTGTTCGCGGCGGAGACCGGCACGCTCGCCGGCCACGGCGTGCTCACGACGGTGGTGAACGCGCCCGAGGTCGAGGTCGAGATCGTCGACCGCGACGACGCGCGCCTCGGCACCGCGGGCCGCCCCGGCGACCGCGCGGCGGCCGTCGCGTGGGCGTCCTTCCCGCGCGCCACCGTCGTCACCGTGCCGGCCCAGGCCGTCGCGTCGACGGTCACCTCGGTGCGCGTCGAGGGCGTCGAGGGGCAGCTCGAGCCGACCGCGAGCCACCTGCTGGTGCACGCGAAGCCGATGTCCGAGGCGACGGTCGTCATCGACCACGTCGGCTCGGCCATGCTGACCGAGACCGTCGAGGTCGTGGCCGAGGACGGCGCGCACCTGACCGTCGTGTCCGTGCAGGACTGGGCCGAGGGCTCGGTGCACACCGCGGCGCACCGCGTGACGCTCGGCCGGGACGCCACGGTCAAGCACATCGTGGTCACGCTCGGCGGCGACGTCGTCCGGCTCACCCCGGACGCCGAGTTCGCCGGCGAGGGCGGCTCGGTCGAGATGCTCGGCGTGTACTTCGCCGACGCCGGCCAGCACCAGGAGCAGCGGCTGTTCGTCGACCACGCGGTCCCGAACTGCAAGTCCCGGGTCACCTACAAGGGCGCGCTGCAGGGCGAGGGAGCGCACACCGTGTGGGTCGGCGACGTGCTGATCCGCAAGGAGGCCGAGGGCACCGACACCTACGAGCTCAACCGCAACCTGGTCCTCACCGACGGGGCGCGCGCGGACTCCGTGCCGAACCTCGAGATCGAGACCGGCCTGATCGAGGGCGCGGGCCACGCCAGCGCCACCGGCCGGTTCGACGACGAGCAGCTGTTCTACCTGCGCGCGCGCGGCATCCCGGAGACGGACGCCCGCCGCCTGGTGGTGCGCGGCTTCTTCGCCGAGCTGATCAACCAGATCGGCGTCACCGAGGTCGAGGAGCGGCTGATCGACGCGATCGAGCGCGAGCTCGCGCAGTCGATGAGCGAGTTCGCCGGCGCGGCCGCCGTCACCGGCGGCGACCTGGCGAGCGACATCACGCCGGAGACGGACGCCGAGCGGGCGATCCTCAACGAGCCGGCCAGCGTCACCAGCGCGGACGAGCGCGCATGAGCGCACAGCTCGCCTGCATGACCTCCGACGTCCCGGTGGGCGGCACGCTGCGCGTGGAGCTCGAGGGGCCGTCGGGCTCGGTCGAGGTCGCCGTCGTCCGCGACGAGGACGGCGCGCTGCACGCCATCAGCGACATCTGCTCGCACGGCGCGGTCTCGCTGTCCGACGGCGAGGTCGAGGGCTGCACCGTGGAGTGCTGGCTGCACGGGTCGCGGTTCGACCTGCGCACCGGCGATCCGCTGGGCCCCCCGGCCGTCCGCCCCGTCCCCGTCTACCCCCTGACCGTCGACGGCGAGCGCGTGCTCGTCGACGTCGACGTCGCCTGAGCTTCCCCGAGGAGAACGAGAGCATGTCCACCCTGGAGATCCGCGACCTGCACGTCAGCGTCGAGACGAAGGAGGGTCCCAAGCCGATCCTCCGCGGCGTCGACCTGACCATCAACAGCGGCGAGACCCACGCCATCATGGGCCCCAACGGCTCCGGCAAGTCCACGCTGGCCTACTCGCTCGCCGGGCACCCGAAGTACGAGATCACGTCGGGCACCGTCACGCTGGACGGCGAGGACGTCCTGGCGATGTCGGTCGACGAGCGCGCCCGCGCCGGCCTGTTCCTCGCCATGCAGTACCCGGTCGAGGTCCCCGGCGTGTCCGTGTCGAACTTCCTGCGCACCGCCAAGACCGCGATCGACGGCGAGGCGCCGCCGCTGCGCACGTGGGTCAAGGAGATGACCGGCGCGATGGACAAGCTCCGGATGGACACCACGTTCTCCGAGCGCTCCGTCAACGAGGGCTTCTCCGGCGGCGAGAAGAAGCGCCACGAGATCCTGCAGATGGAGCTCCTGAAGCCGCGGTTCGCGATCCTGGACGAGACCGACTCCGGCCTGGACGTCGACGCCCTGCGCATCGTGTCCGAGGGCGTGAACCGGGTGAAGGAGTCGACCGAGGTCGGCGTCCTGCTCATCACGCACTACACGCGCATCCTGCGCTACATCACGCCCGACTTCGTGCACGTGTTCGTCGACGGGCGCGTGGCCGAGGAGGGCGGCCCCGAGCTGGCCGAGCGCCTCGAGAACGAGGGCTACGACCGGTTCCTGGCCTCCGGCGCCAGCGCCTGAGACCCGCGTGGCCGGGGCGGCCCGCCGCCGCCCCGGCCCGCACCCCGGGCCCCGAGCCCGCACGGCACCCGCACGAGCTGAGGACCACGAGATGACCGACACGCTGGACCGGACGCAGGACGGGCCGACCCCCGGGGGCACCCTGGGCGCCGCCGAGCTCGCCGCCGTCCGCGCGGACTTCCCGCTGCTGCAGCGCACCGTCCGGGACGGCCGGCCGCTGGTGTACCTCGACTCCGCGGCGACCTCGCAGAAGCCCGAGGTCGTGCTCGACGCCGAGCAGGACTTCTACGCCCAGCGGAACGCCGCCGTGCACCGCGGCGCGCACCAGCTCGCCGAGGAGGCCACCGAGGCCTTCGAGACGGCGCGCACCCAGGTCGCCTCGTTCGTCGGCGTGCCCGACGACGAGCTGGTCTGGACGCCGAACGCCACCGCCGGCCTCAACCTCGTCGCCTACGCGATGTCCAACGCCACCCTCGGCCGGGGCGGTGCCGCGGCGCAGCGGTTCGCCCTGCGCCCCGGGGACGAGATCGTCGTCACCGAGGCGGAGCACCACGCCAACCTGGTGCCGTGGCAGGAGCTCGCCGCCCGCACCGGCGCGACCCTGCGCTGGCTCGGCGTCGAGGACGACGGCCGGATCCGGCTCGACGACCTCGACACGGTGGTGGGGGAGCGGACCCGCGTGCTGGCGTTCTCGCACGCGTCCAACGTCACCGGCGCGGTCGCCCCGGTGAACCGGTTCGTCGCCCGCGCCCGCGAGGTCGGCGCGCTCACCGTGCTGGACGCCTGCCAGAGCGTGCCGCACCTGCCCGTGGACCTGCCGGCCCTCGGCGTCGACTTCGCGGCGTTCTCCGGGCACAAGATGCTCGGGCCCACCGGCGTCGGCGCGCTGTACGGCCGCCGCGAGCTGCTGGAGGCCATGCCGCCGGTCACCACGGGCGGCTCCATGGTCGAGGTCGTCACGATGGCCGAGACGACCTACGCGCCGCCGCCGCGCCGGTTCGAGGCGGGCACCCAGATGGTGTCCCAGGCCGTCGGCATGGGCGCCGCCGCGACCTACCTCGCCGAGCTCGGCATGCCGGCCGTCGCCGCGCACGAGACGCACCTCGCCGGGCTGCTGCTCGACGCGGTGGCCTCCGTGCCCGGCGTCCGGCTGATCGGCCCCGCCGAGAACCGCGACCGGCTCGCCACGGTGTCGTTCGTGGTGGACGGCGTGCACGCGCACGACGTCGGCCAGGTGCTGGACGACGCCGGCGTCGCCGTGCGGGTCGGCCACCACTGCGCGCAGCCGCTGCACCGCCGGTTCGGCGTCGCCGCCACCGCGCGCGCCTCGGCCGCCGTCTACACCACCGACGAGGAGATCGCGGTGTTCCGGGAAGCACTGGCGGGGGTCCGGACGTTCTTCGGTCTGGGCGACTGAACCGCCCGGCACCACGAGCCACCGTCATCCGAGGAAGCGAGCACCGCACCGTATGAGCACCGGCATGGAGCAGCTGTACCAGCAGCTGATCCTCGACCACGCCAAGCACCCCGCCCACCGCGGGGCGCAGGAGGCGTACGACGTCGAGGTCCACCACGTGAACCCCACCTGCGGGGACGAGGTGACCCTGCGCGTCCGCCTGGACGCGGGGGAGTCCGGCGCGCCGGTGATCGGCGAGCTCACCTGGACCGGGCAGGGCTGCTCGATCTCCCAGGCGTCCGCCTCGGTGATGTCGCAGGCCGTCAGCGGCCAGCCGGTCGAGACGGCGCTCGCGCTGTCCGCGGACTTCCGCGAGCTGATGGACTCCCGGGGGGTGCTGCCGGAGAAGTTCGCCGACGACGCCCTGGCGGACGGGCTCGAGGACGCCGTCGCCTTCGTGGGCGTCGCGCGGTACCCGGCCCGGATCAAGTGCGCGCTGCTCGGCTGGGCGGCGATGAAGGACGCCGTGGCGCAGGCCGCGGCGACGAGCGGTCAGGAGGACCGGCGATGAGCGACACCACCGCGCCCGGCGGGGCGCCCGCGAACGTCGCGGACATCGAGGAGGCGCTGCGGGACGTCATCGACCCGGAGCTCGGCGTGAACGTCGTCGACCTGGGCCTCGTCTACGGCATCGCGATCGACCAGGGCAACGTCACGATCGACATGACGCTCACCTCGGCGGCCTGCCCACTGACGGACGTCATCGAGGACCAGGCGGGCACCTCGCTCGAGGGCCTGGCCGACTCGGTCCGGATCAACTGGGTCTGGATGCCGCCGTGGGGCCCCGAGAAGATCACCGACGAGGGCCGCGCGCAGATGCGCGCGATCGGCTTCAACATCTGACGCCCGCCGTCGTCCCGCGACCCCGCGCCGTCCCCGACGGCGCGGGGTCGCGCGCGTCGGGCCGCCGTCAGAGCGTCGTGGCGGCGAACGTGTCGCAGGCCGCCACGCTGCCCTGCTCGTAGCCCACCGTGAACCACCGCTGGCGCTGCTCGCTCGACCCGTGCGTCCAGGTGTCCGGGTCCACCCCGCCCGTGGCCTGCTGCTGCAGGTGGTCGTCCCCGACCGCCGCCGCGGCCGACAGCGCGTCCGCGAGCTGCTGGCGGGTGATCGGCTCCAGGAACGTCACGCCGGTGTCCGGGTCGACCGTGGTCGCGGCGTCCCCCGCCCACAGGCCGGCGTAGCAGTCCGCCTGCAGCTCCACGCGCACCGAGTCCGAGTCGTCGCCCGTGCCCGACCGGTCCGCGCGGTCGAACACCCCGGTCAGCTGCTGGACGTGGTGCCCGTACTCGTGCGCCACCACGTACATCTCCGCGAGCGGACCGCCCGAGGCGCCGTACTGCGACGACAGCACGTCGTAGAACGACAGGTCCAGGTAGATCGCGCGGTCCGGTGGGCAGTAGAACGGCCCGGTCGCCGCCGACGCCGCCCCGCAGCCCGTCTGGGTCGCCTCCGCGAACTCCACGACGCCCGGCTGGACCTCGGCCTCCGGCACGTCCAGCCCCGCGGCGGGCAGCGCCCGCGCCCAGTAGGCGTCCAGCGCCTGCACCGTCGCCGACAGCCGGCACTCCCGCTCGGCGTTGGCCTGCTCCGCGGTGCACTCGCCGACGGTCGCGACCTGCTCCGTGCCGCTGCCGCCGCCGCCCGTGCCGCCCGCGACGCCGGCGAACAGCTGCGCCGGGTTGCCGCCGAGCAGCACCACGAGCACCACCAGCACGAGGCTGCCGATGCCGCCGCCCACCGCCACGCCGCGGCCGCGCCCGCCACCACCGCGGCGCGACGTGACGCGCCCGCCCTCGAACCGGCCACCGTCCTGGAACGTCATGCCGGGGACGGTAGCCGGGGGCTCCGGGCCGCGCGCGGCGAGCCGGTCAGTCGACGACGCCGCGCGCGGCGAGCGCGTCGCCCAGGTCCCGCGCCCGGCCGACCACCCGCAGCACCGCCGGGGTCAGCCACACCCGCGGGTCGCGCTCCGCGCCGCGCGCCCGGGCGGCGTCGCGCACCTCGTGCACCGTGCGGGCGATCTCCGGCACCGTGCGGAGCACCAGCGCCACGGCGAGGGCGACCAGCTCCGGCGGCAGCCCGACCCGGCGCAGCGGCCGGGCCGCCGCGGTCAGCGTGTCCAGCAGCCGGTCGGCGGGGGTGGTCGCGGTGACCACCGCGGCGGCCAGCACCAGGGTGAGCAGGTCGGCCACCACCGCCACCGCCGGCCCCCACCCGCGCGCCCACGCCTGGTACGCGCCGGCCAGCACCGCGGTCGCCAGCACGGGCAGCAGCCCGCGCAGCGTCGCCCGCGGGGGCAGGCCCGCCAGCACGGCGGCGAGCACCGGCACCGCGAGCAGCCCGAGGGCCGCCGGCACCCCGCGGGTGGCCACGACCGCGACGCCGAGGACGGCGAGGCCGCCGAGCTTCGCGGCGACCGGGGCCCGGTCCAGCGGCGTGCGCGCCGTGCGGTGCGCCCCGAGCAGCGTCACGCGAGGTCGTCCTGTCCCGGCGAGGTCGTCCGCTGCCGGGGACGACCTCGGCGGGAGGTGACGACCTCGGCGGGCGACGCGGCGGGGCCGGCAGGGTCGGGTGCGGGGGGCGCGGCCATCAGCGCGCGGTACGCCGCCAGCGCGGCCGCCGGCTGGCCGTCGTGCACCACCCGGCCGCCGTCCACCACGAGGACCCGGTCCGCGCGGGCCGCGGCGTCCAGGTCGTGGGTCACCTGCACCACCTGCTGCGGCAGGTCCGCGAGCAGCGCGTCCACCACGGCGCGCCACCGCAGGTCCAGCAGCGTCGTCGGCTCGTCGCAGACCAGCACCTCGGGCTCCGTGGCCAGCACCGCGGTGAGCGCGAGCAGCTGGCGCTGCCCGCCGGAGAGGGCGCGGACGGGCAGGTCCGCGCGGTCCGCCAGCCCGACCCGCGCCAGCCACTCCCGCGCGCGGGCGTCCCGCTGCCGCGCGGGCACCCCGGTGCGCCGCAGGGACAGCGCGACGTCCTCCACGGGCGTGGGCATGACCACCTGCGCGTCGGGGTCGGTGAACAGGAAGCCCACCCGGCGGCGGACCGCGGCGCCGTCCCGGGCCGTGTCCAGGCCGCCCACCCGCACGGTGCCGGCCGACGGCAGCGTCAGGCCGTTCAGCAGCCGCGCGAACGTGGACTTGCCCGAGCCGTTCGCCCCGACGACGGCGACCCGCCGCTCCGCGAGCGTGCAGGTCACCGGTCCGAGCAGGGTGACGACGGCCTCCGCGCCGCGCCGGGCGCCGCGCGGCCCCGGGGCGTACGCGGTGACGAGGGCGCCGTCGAGCTCGATCACTTGCCGCGCAGCAGGTCCGGGAAGGCGCGCAGCGCGGCGGCGGCCACGACGGCGGCGAGGACGTTCTTCAGCACGTCGCCCGGCAGGAACACCGCGCCCGCGGCGACGGCCTCCGACGGCGACAGTCCCAGGCGCCAGCCCATCACCGCGATGCCGAGCGGGTGCACCGTGAGCAGGGTGGCCGCGGCGGCGGCGCCGAACAGCGCGGGCACCCGCCACCGGGCACGGGTGCGGCGGGCGAGCAGGCCGAGCGCCCCGGCGACCGCGGCGGCGAGCGGGAACGCCAGCAGGTACCCCGCGGACGGGCCGCCCAGCACGCCGAGGCCGCCGGTCGCGCCGGAGAACACCGGCAGCCCCGCCAGGCCGACCGCGACGTACAGCAGCAGGGCCAGCGCCCCGCGGCGCGGGCCGAGCACCAGGCCGGTGAGCACCACGCCGAACGTCTGGAGCGTGATCGGCACCGCGCCGCCGGTGGGGATCGCGGGCAGCACGGCGCACACCGCGACCAGGGCCGCGAAGGTCGCGACGAGCGCGAGGTCCGTCGCGGCGGAGGTGCGCACGACGGGCGCGGGCACGGCGGCGCGCACGGCGGCGGGCAGGGCGGCGCCGGTGGCGTCGGGCAGCTGCTGGTCGGGCATCGGACCTCGGTCTGGCTCGGGCGGGCGCGTACGGCGCCTCACGCTAGCCGCCGGCGGCCGCACCGGTCGTCGGCCGACCCGGCCAAGCCCGGCGGCCCGCGGCTGGAGGATTCCGCACCGGGCGGAACCGGACCCGTCGGTGCCGGGGCGCGGGGCCCGTAGGATGGACGGCGTTTGTGCCGGGACGTGACGGGGCGCGCGGCATCGCCAGCAGGACCCCGTGCGCGCACGGCAGAGGGACGAGGGAACCAGTGATCACAGCCCAGGGCGTCGAGCTCCGCGTGGGGGCACGCGTGCTGCTCTCGGCGGCGACCTTCCGGGTCGCGCCCGGCGACCGGATCGGCCTGGTCGGCCGCAACGGCGCCGGCAAGACGACCCTGACCAAGACGCTGGCGGGCGAGAGCCAGCCCAGCGGCGGCACGATCACCCGCAGCGACGACGTGGGCTACCTGCCGCAGGACCCGCGCTCGGGCGACCTGTCCACGCTCGCCATGCACCGGGTGCTGTCCGCGCGCGGCCTGGACCAGGTGGTCGCGGCGATGCGCGAGGCCGAGGGCGCGATGGCGTCCACGGACGACGCGACCCGGGACGCCGCCATGGAGCGGTACGCGCGGCTCGAGGCCCGGTTCACCGCCGGGGGCGGGTACGCGGCCGAGAGCGAGGCGCACCGGATCACCTCGAACCTCGGCCTGGACGACCGGGTGCTGGGCCAGCCGCTCGGCACCCTGTCCGGCGGCCAGCGCCGCCGGGTGGAGCTCGCGCGCATCCTGTTCTCCGGCTCGGGCACCCTGCTGCTGGACGAGCCGACGAACCACCTGGACGCCGACTCCATCTCCTGGCTGCGCGACTACCTGAAGGTCTACCCGGGCGGCTTCGTCGTGATCAGCCACGACGTGGAGCTGCTGCGCGCCACGGTCAACAAGGTGTTCCACCTGGACGCCAACCGCGGCGAGCTCGACCAGTACAACCTCGGCTGGGACGCCTACGTCCAGCAGCGCGAGACGGACGAGAAGAGCCGCCGGCGCGAGCGCGCCAACGCCGAGAAGAAGGCGTCCGTGCTGCTCGCCCAGGCCGACAAGATGCGGGCCAAGGCCACCAAGGCCGTCGCCGCGCAGAACATGGCCCGCCGCGCCGAGCGGATGCTGGCCGGGCTGGACGAGGTCCGCGTCTCGGACAAGGTCGCCAAGCTGCGGTTCCCGGAGCCGGCGCCGTGCGGGAAGACCCCGCTCACCGCGTCCGACCTGTCGAAGTCGTACGGCTCGCAGGAGGTGTTCGCGGGCGTCGACCTGGCGATCGACCGGGGCTCCCGCGTCGTCGTGCTCGGCCTGAACGGCGCGGGCAAGACCACGCTGCTGCGGATGCTGGCGGGCCTGCAGGAGTCCGACACCGGCGAGGTGCGCGCGGGGCACGGGCTGAAGCTCGGGTACTACGCCCAGGAGCACGAGACCCTGGACATGGACCGCACCGTGGTGGAGAACCTGCGCTCCTCGGCGCCGGACCTCACCGACACCCAGGTGCGCTCGGTGCTCGGCTCGTTCCTGTTCTCCGGGGACGACGCCGACAAGCCGGCCGGGGTGCTGTCCGGCGGCGAGAAGACCCGCCTGGCGCTCGCGGCCCTCGTGGTGTCCTCGGCGAACGTGCTGCTGCTCGACGAGCCGACCAACAACCTGGACCCCGCCAGCCGCGAGGAGATCCTCGCCGCGCTGCGCGGGTACACCGGGGCGGTCGTCCTGGTCAGCCACGACGAGGGCGCGGTCGAGGCGCTGCAGCCCGAGCGCGTGGTGCTGCTGCCCGACGGCGACGAGGACCTGTGGAACCCGTCCTACCTGGACCTGGTCACGCTGGCCTGACGGTGAGCCGTGCGGGCGGGTGTCACACCTCGGTCTGCAAGTGTTACACTTGCCGCTATGCCGACGGTCAAGCCGCGTCACGCGATCACCGAGACCAGTGAGGTGTCCCACGCTCTGGACGTGGCGCGACGGCGGTGGCCGGGGCAGCCGCCCGCGCGGCTCCTCGTTCGTCTGATCGAGACCGGTGCGCAGGCGGTCGAGGCGCAGCAGGCGGACGTGGCAGGGGAACGCGAGCGCGCGGTGCTGGCGCTGACGACGCTGTCGGCGTACTACCCGGCCGGGTACCTCGACGAGGTCCGTGACGGGTGGGCGCAGTGATCGTCGCGGACGCCAACGTGATGATCGCGGCGGCGAACCCGGCGGACGTGCACCACGAGCACGCGCGGGAGATCCTCCTCGAGCACGGGCGGGACGGTGTGGTGCTGCACTCGCTGACGATGGCGGAGGTCCTGGTCGGTCCGGCCCGCGCCGGGCAGCACGACGCGGCGTACGCCGCGTTCGAGGCGGCCGGCGTGCGCAGCTCCCCTGCGACCGATCCCGCACCGACAGTGCTCGCGCACGTGCGTGCCACTGCCGCGCTGAAGATGCCGGACGCCTGCGTGCTCGCCACCGCCGAGCACCTCGGCACTCCGCTGGCGACGTTCGACTCGCGTCTGGCTCGTGAGGCCGCAGCGCGA
>JAPSIJ010000245.1 GCA_031178805.1 Cellulomonas sp.
CCGGCGACGGCGAACAGCGCGTAGCCGATGAGGATGAACATGACGCCGAGGCCCATCACCAGCGCGGCGACGCCGAAGGCGACGACGGAGGTGAACAGGGACGCCCGGAGGAACGAGGCGTTCATCGCGACGTCGCGCAGCGGGTCGTCCTGCTCGAGCTCGGCGTAGGTCTTGCCGCCGGTGGCCTCGAGGGCGTGGTGGTTGATGATGTCCGCCTGGGAGAACGCCGTCCACGGGCTGGTGACCTGCTGGCCGCCGAACGTCGCGTCCTCGGAGACGGTGATGTTCTCGTCCGCGAGGTGGCTGGAGACCATGCCCCAGGTGACGCCGCCCGCGATGATGAGGACGAGGCCGGCGATGGCCGAGATGATGCCGATCACGCGCGCAGCCTTCGAGCCGCCCGTCGCTGCCACGGTAGCCATGTCGTTCTTCCCTTCGATACCCCCGGTGCGGACCGGCCGTCGGCCGGTCCGGTGGAACCTGCGGGCCCCACGAGGAAGAGCCTGCTACCCCCCGCGGCCCGGAGCCGGGACGTTGGTCATGCGACGACCCCCCGCCCCTGATCGTGACGGCGTGCACAAAGCCCGGATTCATGCCGATCGGGCCGTAGGTCCCACGCCGAGGACCGCGGCCAGCGTAGGACAGAAGTCCTGGTCGTGGGCAGGTCGGCGGGGCCCTCCCCGGGTCGGCTAGCCTCGGCCGGGACCGAGGAGGACCCATGCCCCGCACCCCCGTGACCGTCCGCGGCACCACCATCGGCGCCGGGCGCCCGGTGGTCGTCGTGCCCCTCACGGCCACCTCCCCGGACGCCCTGCTCGCCGAGGCCGCCGCGGTCCGCGCCGCGGGCCCCGACGTCGTCGAGTGGCGGGCCGACCACCTGTCCGGCGCGGGCGCCGACGCCGTCGTCGCCGCCGGGCGCGCGCTCGCCGGCGCCCTCGGCGGCCTGCCGCTGCTGGTCACGGTGCGGACCGCCGCCGAGGGCGGCCGCGCCGAGGTGGACGACGACGCCTACGCGGCCCTGGTGGGCGCGGTGCTGGACGCCGGGTTCGCGGACCTGCTCGACGTCGAGGTGGCGCGCGCGACCGCGCCGGCCCTCGTCGCGCGCGCGCACGCCGCGGGTGTGCCCGTCGTCGGCTCCGCCCACGACTTCGCCGCCACCCCGCCGCAGGACGAGATCGTGGCCCGCCTGCTGCGCGCGGCGGACCTCGGGGCGGACGTGCTCAAGGTCGCCGTGATGCCGCACGACCCCGCCGACGTGCTGGCGCTGCTCGGCGCGACCGCCGAGGCCACGACCCGCACCGACCGGCCGGTCATCACGATGGCGATGGGCGACCTCGGCGTCGTCTCGCGGATCGCCGGCGGGGTGTTCGGCTCGGCGGCGACGTTCGGCACCGTCGGCGCGGCGTCCGCCCCCGGCCAGGTCGCGCTGCCCGCGCTGCGCGAGGCCCTCGCGCTGGTGCACCCCGCCTGAGCGGCGGACGCACGACGGCCCGGTCCCCCACGGGGACCGGGCCGTCGTCACGTCACTCCCACTCGATGGTGCCCGGCGGCTTGCTCGTCACGTCGAGCACCACGCGGTTCACCTCGGGCACCTCGTTGGTGATCCGGGTGGAGATGGTGGCGAGCACCTCGTAGGGCACCCGCGTCCAGTCGGCCGTCATCGCGTCCTCGGAGGACACCGGCCGCAGCACGACCGGGTGCCCGTAGGTGCGGCCGTCGCCCTGCACGCCCACCGAGCGGACGTCCGCGAGCAGCACGACCGGGCACTGCCAGATGTCCCGGTCGAGCCCGGCGCGGGTCAGCTCCTCGCGGGCGATGGCGTCGGCGGCGCGGAGCACGTCGAGCCGCTCCTGCGTCACCTCGCCGATGATCCGGATGCCCAGGCCGGGGCCCGGGAACGGCTGGCGCCAGACGATCGTCTCCGGCACGCCGAGCTCCAGGCCGACCGCGCGGACCTCGTCCTTGAACAGCGTGCGCAGCGGCTCGACGAGCTCGAACTGCAGGTCGTCGGGCAGGCCGCCGACGTTGTGGTGGCTCTTGATGTTGGCCGCGCCCTCGCCGCCGCCGGACTCGACGACGTCCGGGTACAGCGTGCCCTGCACGAGGAACCGGACCTCCTCGCCGTGGGCACCGGCGGCCTCGACGATGCCGCGCGCGGCCTCCTCGAACACCCGGATGAACTCGCGGCCGATGATCTTGCGCTTGGTCTCCGGGTCCGTGTGCCCGGCGAGCGCCGTCAGGAACTGCTCGCGCGCGTCGACGACCACCAGGTTGACCCCGGTCGAGGCGACGAAGTCCTGCTCCACCTGCTCGGCCTCGCCGGAGCGCAGCAGGCCGTGGTCCACGAACACGCAGGTGAGCTGGTCGCCGACGGCCTTCTGCACCAGCGCAGCCGCGACGGACGAGTCCACGCCGCCGGACAGCCCGCAGATCACGCGGGCGTCCCCGACCTGCGCGCGGATCTTCGCCACCTGGTCGGCGATGACGTTGCCGGGATTCCACTCGGGGGCCAGGCCGGCACCCTCGTAGAGGAAGTGCTCCAGGGTGCGCTGACCGAGCGGCGAGTGCCTGACCTCGGGGTGCCACTGCACGCCGTACAGCCGGCGGGACCGGTCCTCGAACGCCGCGACCGGGGAGCCGGCCGAGGTGGCGAGCACCTCGAAGCCCTCGGGCGCCGCGTGCACCGCGTCACCGTGGCTCATCCAGACGGTCTGCTGCTCGGGGCTGTCGGCCAGCACGGTGCCGGGCGCCACGACCTCGACCGGGGTGCCGCCGTACTCGCGGTTGCCCGTCTGGGCGACCTCGCCGCCGAGCGCCTTGGCCATCGCCTGGAACCCGTAGCAGATGCCGAGGACGGGGACGCCGGCCTCGAACAGCGCCGGGTCCACGAACGGGGCGCCCGCGGCGTACACCGAGGACGGGCCGCCGGACAGGATGATCGCGGCGGGGTCCTTGGCCAGCAGGTCCGCCACGGAGGCGGTGTGCGGCACGATCTCGGAGTAGACGCTGGCCTCGCGCACCCGCCGGGCGATCAGCTGCGCGTACTGCGCACCGAAGTCGACGACGAGCACGGGGCGGTCGGGGGCGGACGGAGGCGGCGCGGGCACGGCGGAGGCGTCGGTCACCGCACCAGGGTAGTGCGCCGCGCGGGCCGGTCAGGACCCCGAGCGCTCCCCGATCCGGCGCTGCCGGCTGATCTCCTTGCGGAGGCTCTCGTGGAAGTCCTCGGCCACCGCGAGCTGCTCGCGCAGCGCGCGGGACCGCTCCTCCGCGGCCAGCCGGTACATCGACAGGCGCTCCAGGAGCGCGTCGTGCTGCTCCTGGCTGATGCCGGGGCGGTTGAGCTCGTCCAGCACCCCCAGCAGGTCACCCATCTCGTCGAGGGAGAAGTCGAGCGGCTTCATGCGCTTGATCAGCTCCAGCCGTGCGATGTCGGGCTCGGTGTACAGGCGGAAGCCGCCGTGCGTGCGGGCCGAGGGCCGGACCAGGCCGACCTCGCCGTAGTAGCGGATCGTGCGCAGCGAGAGGCCGGTGCGCTCCGCGACCTCGCCGATCTGCATGTGGTGCAGGGACACGCGGCGCCACCTCCTTCCGCTCCGACGCGGGCGCCAGCATAGCCACCGCCGTCACGGCCGGCGGGGACGCCGCGACCGGACTCTCCTCTCACGTCACCGTCGGTGCCGCGGTGTGAAGATCCGGTGCGGGTCGGCACCCGTTCGGCGCAGCGGTGTTCCCAAACTGCGCATATCGGACATACCTTCCGTTACGTGAGGGATGCCACCGACCTGACCGGCGCGTCCGGCCTGCCGGCCACCGGCCACGCCGCCGCCGTCCCCGGCACGGACGACGCCGCCGCACCGGCCCGCCGCCTGCCCGGCCTGGACGCGCTGCGCGGCCTGGCGGTCGGCCTGGTGCTGCTCAACCACGCCGCGCCCGCGGTGTTCGGGGCGGCCGGCGTGCTGGGCGTGACGATCTTCTTCGCGCTGTCCGGCTGGCTGATCACCGGCGTGCTGATGCGGGACCTCGACCGGCACGGCCGCGTCCGGTACGGCCGGTTCTACGCCGCCCGGGCGCAGCGGCTGTTCCCGCCGCTGCTGCTGATGCTCGCCGGCTACGTCGTCGTCGAGGGCGCGTTCGACCTGCTCGGCGAGGCGCACCTGGTGCCCGAGTCGCTGGTGGCGGCGCTGACCTACACGATCAACATCCCCGGGCTGCCGCACGGCAGCGAGTCGCTCTACCACTTCTGGACCCTCGCGGCCGAGGAGCAGTTCTACCTGGTGTGGCCGCTGGTCCTGGCCTGGGCGTGGCGCCGCGGCCTGCTCCGGGCCGCGGCCGGGGTGTGCGT
>JAPSIJ010000246.1 GCA_031178805.1 Cellulomonas sp.
GCAGTGGGCGGACGGGCTGGTCGCGGACACCACCGCGGCCCGGGAGCGGCTCACCGAGATCGCCGCCCGCGCCGCGGTGCCGACCAGCGAGCGGCTGCAGCGGGTGCTGCACCCGTGGTCGGCCTACGTCGTGGTGCCGGTGTTCGGCCTCGCCAACGCCGGGGTGCGGCTGGACGGCGAGGCGCTGCGCGCGGCCGCCGGCTCGCCCGTCACCATCGGCGTCGCCGTGGCGCTGGTCGTCGGCAACACCGTCGGCATCACCGGCGCCGCCACGCTGGCGATCCGCACCGGGCTGGGCCGGCTGCCGGGGCGGGTGCGCTGGGGCCACCTGGTCGGCGGCGCGGTGCTCGCCGGCATCGGGTTCACCATCTCGCTGTTCATCGCGGAGCTCGCGTTCGAGGGCGCGCTGCAGGAGCAGGCCAAGATCGGCATCCTCGCCGGGTCGCTGGTCGCCGCCGTGCTCGGCACCGTGCTGCTGCGGATCCTCGGCGACCGGCTGCCGCTGTGCTCCCCCGACGACGACCCGCCGCCGGCCCTGCCGCCGCGCCCGTGGGTGGCCGGCGCCTGACCGCCCGCGGCCAGGCGCCGCGGGTCGTGCGGGGCGCGAGTCAGGCGACGCGCGCGACGGCCTCCCGCAGCGCGGCGAGCTCCACCGGGCCGCGGTACCGCTCGCCCTGCACGTAGAGGGTCGGGGTGCCGCGCACCCCGAGGTCGAGCCCGGCGAGGTAGTCGGCCTCGACGACGTCGGCGAACCGCTGCGCGCCCGGGCCGGCCACCGCGTCGGGGTCCAGGCCGAGGCGGGCGGCGACCGCGCGCAGGTCCGGCTCGGTGAGCCGGTCCTGCTGGGCGAACAGCGCCTCCTGCATCTCCCAGAACCGGCCCTGCTCCGCGGCGGCCTCCACGGCGAGGCCCGCGATCAGCGCGTGCGGGTGCACCTGGAACAGCGGGAAGTGCCGCCACACCAGCCGGACCCCGCCGGCGGACTCCTCGACGAGCCGGCGCAGCACGGGCGCCGCGGAGCGGCAGTACGGGCACTCCAGGTCGCCGAACTCGGTGACGGTGACGGGCGCGGCGGGGTCGCCGAGGACGAGGCGGTCGGTCATGCCCCCAGCATGCCGGTCGGCGTGCCCGTCAGCGGGGCCGCATGGGCGGACTCGCCGTCCCGGCACCGCGCACCATGCCCGCCATTAGGTCGCGGAACGCCTGCACGCCGGTCCAGCGCGGCCGGAAGCCGAGCTCGCGCTCCGCGCGGCCGGTGTCCATGATCGGCGCGGACGCCCCCATGTCGAACCAGCCCGGCCCGATGGGCGCGAGCCGCGCGTGCCACGCCAGCGACAGCCCCGTGCGGACCGGGGCGTGCGGCACCTCGCGCCACTTCCCCTGCGACAGCACGTCGGCCACGTCGGCGGCCCGCAGCACGCCCGGGCCCGCGATGTTGTACGCGCCGCGGGCCTGGCGGACGACCGCCTCCCGGAGCGCGTCGCCCAGGTCGTCGGCGTGCACGGCCTGCACCCGGAACCCCGCCGGCCACGGCAGCACGGGCAGGTGCCCGTCGAGCAGCCGGGCGGGCACGAACGGCCCGAGGAAGTAGCGCTTGATCTCGCTGCCGGACGCGCGCTGGAAGACCAGGGCGGGGCGCAGCCGGGCGATCGCGAGCGAGGGGTACCGCAGCTCGGCCTCGTCCAGCAGCCGCTCGACGGCGACCTTGTCGACGCTGTAGTCGGAGGTCCGCACGCCGCCGGTGTCCCAGTCCTCGTCCCGCGGGTCGTCGGAGTACGACGGCGAGTACGCGCCGATCGACGACGCCACGACGAGGTGCGGCACGGCGGCCTGCACCACGGCGGCGACCACCCGGCGCATGCCGTCGACGTTCACCCGGCGCAGCTGGTCCCGGTCGTGGCTCGGCTGGATCAGCCAGGCGAGGTTGACCACGGCGTCCGCACCGGCCACGACGCGGCGCAGCCGCTCGACGACCGGCTCGTCGGGGCCGCGCTCGCCGATGTCCACCGCGTGCCACTCGACCGTGTCGTACGGCGCGGGCGGGGGGCCCTGCGGGGCGCGGCGGACGACGCCGGCGATCTCGGTGACCGTGGGGTCCTCGCGGAGCCGGCGGAGCAGGCCGGTGCCGACGTTGCCGCTGGCCCCGACGACGACGACCCTCACCGGGACTCCCCGGCGGGACGTCCGGGCTCGCCGTCGCGGGCGAACGCCTGCTCGCGCGCGACCTCGCCCAGCCGGGTGAGCGTGCGGATCTGGTCGTCCGCCTGCGCGATCAGCCGCGCCAGCCGCTCGGGGTCCAGCCCGAGCTCGGGGGACCAGACGTGCAGCGTCTCCCACAGGCCCCGCTTGGCCGTGACCGCGCCGCGCATCAGGTCCAGCTCGATGACGGCGGTCAGCGGCGACGGGTGCGACAGCCGCCCGTTCGGCTTGAACCGGCCGAGCCGCTCCGTGGTGGCGATGCCGAGCCGCTTGACCAGGCTCGGCCGGACGTCGAGCCGGTACGCCGTCTCCTGCAGCCACTCGCGCTCGTCGGTCACCTCCCGGTGGATCCGGGCGAGCGCGGGGCCGAGCGGGGTGTCGGCGTACGCCTCGGCCATCCGCCCGAACCGCGCGCTGCCGCCGACCGCCCCGGCGAGGTGGTCGCCGAGGTAGGTCTGCAGCAGCACGCGGTCGAGCTGCCTCACGGGGCGCTGTCGCCGTCGGCACCCTCGGCGCGGGGGTTGAGGCTGGCCGGGTCGGCGTCGGTGTCGGTGTCGTCGTCCGGCGCGCCGCCCTCGGCCTGCTCACCCGTGCGGGGGTTGAGCATCTCCGGGTCGGTGTCCGGGTCCTCGGCGGGGTCGTAGCCGTTCGTGGTCGTGTCGTCGGTGCTCATGCCGACACGGTGGCACTCCGCGCCGCACCGCGCACGCCGACGGGGCTCCCGCGACCGGTCTGGGACGTCCGTCCCTGGCGCCCGCCCACCGGGCCGGTGCACGACCTCGCCCCCGCGCTGGTTACGATCGAGCGGTGTCCTCAACGGTTGAGCCGGTCGATGTCGTCCTGGTCGGTGGCGGGATCATGTCCGCCACCCTCGCCACGCTGCTGTCGGACCTCGAGCCGTCCTGGCGGATCGAGATCGTCGAGCGGCTCGACGGCATCGCCCTGGAGAGCACCGGCGGGTGGAACAACGCCGGCACCGGGCACGCCGCGCTCTGCGAGCTGAACTACACGCCGGAGCGCCCCGACGGGTCGATCGACATCACGAAGGCGGTGACGATCAACGAGCAGTTCGCGCTGTCCTGCGAGCTCTGGGACCACCTGCGGGCCGAGGGCCGGCTGCCGGACGACCGGTTCCGCTCCCCCGTGCCGCACCTGACGTTCGTCCGCGGCGCCGCGGACGTGGACTACCTGCGCCGCCGGCACGCCGCGCTCACCGCGCACCCCCGGTTCGCCCACCTCGAGTTCTCCGACGACCCGGCGACGCTGGCCCGCTGGGCCCCGCTGGTCGCCGAGGGCCGCGACCCCGGCGAGCCCGTCGCCGCCACCCGCGCGGACGACGGCCTGGACGTGGACTTCGGCGCCCTCACCCGGCACCTGGTCGACGACCTCGTCGCGCGCGGCACCCGGGTCCGGCTGCAGCACGAGGTCCGCAAGGTCCGCCGGCGCCGGGACGGCACCTGGCGGCTGCACCTCACCGACCGGGCGTGGAACGCCAGCCCGCGGCACTCCGTGCTGGACGCGCGGTTCGTGTTCATCGGCGCGGGCGGCGGCGCGCTGCGCCTGCTGCAGTCCGCGCGCATCCCGGAGATCCGCGGCTACGGCGGCTTCCCGATCAGCGGGCAGTTCCTGCGCACCACGAACCCGGCCCTGGTCGCCCGGCACCGGGCCAAGGTCTACGGCAAGGCCGCCGTCGGCTCCCCGCCGATGTCCGTGCCGCACCTGGACACCCGGGTGGTGGACGACACCCCGGCGCTGCTGTTCGGGCCCTACGCGGGCTGGAGCACGAAGTTCCTCAAGCAGGGCTCGTGGACGGACCTGCTGCGCACCGTGCGGCCCGGCAACCTCGTGCCGCTGCTCGCCGTGGGCCTGCACAACCTCGACCTGCTGAAGTACCTGGTCACCGAGGTGCTGGCGTCCCGCGGCGCCCGGATGCGCACGCTGCGCGGCTTCATGCCGACCGCCCGCGAGCGCGACTGGGAGCTGATCACGGCCGGCCAGCGGGTGCAGGTGATCAAGCGCGGCGAGGGCGGCGGGGTGCTGGAGTTCGGCACCGAGCTCGTCACCGCGGCCGACGGGTCGATCGCCGGCCTGCTCGGCGCCTCCCCCGGTGCCTCCACGGCGGCCGCGGCGATGCT
>JAPSIJ010000247.1:0-1980 GCA_031178805.1 Cellulomonas sp.
CTGCTCGGGGTCGTCCTCACCGTCGCCGGGCGGCGCTGGGTCGCGCGGCTCGTCGCGACCGCGCGGGCGGCGGGAGACCGTGCCGCCGGTGGGTGACGTGCTGCTGGTGCTGCTCGTCGCCGCCGCCTGGCTGCTCGGACGACCGCCGGCGCGCCGTCCCCCGCCGCGGAGCGCGGAGGCAGTCTCGCCCGGGCCGGGGACCATCGCCGACCGGACCGGCTCGGCCGCTCGCGCCGGCCCTGGTGGCCCTGGTGGCGCTGCGGGCCGCGACGGTCCCGACGGCCGGGGCGCCTCGCCGACGCTGACCGCCGACACCCGACCGGTGACCGGCACCGGACGCCGCAGCCTCACCGGACCCGGCACCGCACCCGAGGTCGTCGTGGACCCGGTGACGGTGGTGGAGCTGCTCGCCGTGGCGGTCGAGGCCGGGGCGACCGTCCCGCACGCCCTCACCTCCGTCGGCGAGCTCGTCGGCGGCCCCGCCGGGCCGGACCTGCGGCGCGCGGGAGCGGCCCTCCTCCTCGGCGCCCCGTGGCCGGACGCGTGGGAGCACGCGCCGGTCCGCGCCGAGCCGCTCGCCCCCCTCGGCGCGGCGTGGACCAGCGGCGCCCCCGCCGGGCCCGCCCTGCGCGCCGCGGCCGCCGCCCTCCGCAGGGACCGGGGCCGGGCGACCCGCGAGGCTGCGGGACGGCTCGGCGTGCGCCTCGTGCTGCCGCTGGGGCTGTGCTTCCTCCCCGCCTTCGTGCTGGTGGGGCTCGTCCCGGTGCTCGTGTCCCTGGCGAGCGCGCTCCTGGACTGAGCGTCCAGGCCCGGACTCGTCCCGACCTGAGCGGGCCCCGCGCCCCAGCGCCCTCCTGGGCTCCGCGCGCGCTGAGCCGGGCTCCCAGGTGCGCGACCCTGCGGGCATCCGACCCGCCCGCGTCGTCCGTCTATCGCCCGGGCGCCCCGGGCGTGACCCCGCCCCGTCCGCGCACGCGGCCTCCGGGCGGTGACGGGGCACCGAGCCGCCCACAGGCGTCACCGGCGTCCGCCGTCCCCAGGTCGGCCGTCGTGCGCCCCCGCGCCCCCGGTCGGCGCGCGACGCTCGGCTCGGCGGTCGGCGCTGGGCCGGCCGGCGGACGGAGATCGGAGGCAGCAGATGGACGAGGCGACGACGACGGTGGCGAGGACCGGGCGCGGCGGGGGTAGCGGCGTGCGGCGCGCCGCGCGTGCGGCGGCGGGACGGCTGCGGGCGCTGCGGGGCCTGCTCGCGGGCACCGGCAAGGACGCGGGCATGGCGACGGCCGAGTACGCGATCGTGATGATCGCCGCCGTCGGGTTCGCGGGCCTGCTCGTGGTGATCCTCAGCAGCGCCGAGATCCGCGAGGCCCTCACCTCGCTGGTCCGGGGCGCGCTGTCGGTGTGACGCGCGCGCGTGGGCGGCTCCGGGCACCGGGGCGGTCGCGGGCACGGGGACGGCCGGGCGACCCCGGCGGGCTCGGTGCCCTGCCGGTCGATCCCGGGCGGCGCCGACGGACCGGCGGGGACGGCGGCTCCGTGACGGCGGAGTTCGCCGTCCTGCTGCCCGTCGTGGCCCTGCTCGTCGGCGTGGTCGTCGCGCTCGCAGCCTGCGCCGCCGCCCAGCTCCGGTGCGCGGACGCCGCGCGCGCCGGAGCGCGGGCGGCCGCCATCGGTGAGGGCGACGCGGACGTCGCGGCGGTGGCCCGGCGCGTGGCGGGCGACCGCGTGCGGGTCGCCGTGGCGCGGGACGCCGGCTGGGTGGCGGTGACCGTCGAGAGCACCGTGGGCCCGGACGTGCCGCTGGTCGGCGGGCTGACGGTGCACGGTTCCGCGACGGCGTGGGTCGAGCCGTGACGGGCAGCGCGACGACGGGCGACGGCACGCGGACCGATCATCTGCGGTCGGGCGCTCGCCACCCGCGGTCCGGGTCTGGCCCCCTGCGGTCGGGCGCTCGCCACCTGCGGTCCGGGTCCGGCCACC
>JAPSIJ010000247.1:2080-4333 GCA_031178805.1 Cellulomonas sp.
CCGGCCACCTGCGCGCCCGGGACCGCGGGTCGGCCACCGTGCTGGTCCTCGCGCTCGTCGGGGTGGCGGTGCTCCTGGCCGGGGCCCTCGGGGTGCTGGCCGCCGCGCAGGCGGCGCGGGTCCGGGCGCAGACCGCCGCGGACCTCGGCGCGCTCGCCGCCGCGGAGCGCCTGCTCCGGGGCCGCGACGACCCGTGCGGCGTCGCCGGGACGGTCGTCGCGCGCAACGGCGCGGTGCTCGCCGGGTGCGCGCCGGGCCCGGGCGGCGTGGTGGACGTGCGGGCGACCGTCGGGCTGCCGGTCGGAGAGGCGGTCGCGACCGCCCGCGCCGGCCCTCGCGCCCCGCCGGCCGGGTGACCGGGGCCCGAGAACGGGGCTCCCGCTGGACCCTCACACCGTGTCAGGGTGTCGGCTGATGGACATGACCCGTCCCGAGCCGCCGCTGTTCGCCATCGGGGAGTTCTCCCGGCTGGCGCGGATCAGCGTGCGGATGCTCCGGCACTACGACGAGCGGGGCCTCCTGGCCCCGGCGTCCGTGGACGCGTCCACCGGGTACCGCTCCTACGCCCCGGCGCAGCTGCGCACGGCCGCGCGCATCTGCGCGCTCCGGGACGCCGGCTTCCCGGTCGCCGAGATCGGGCGGCTGCTGCCCGTGCTCGACGACCCGGCCGGCGACCACCGGGAGGTCGTGCGGGAGGCGCTGGAGCAGCAGCGGGCCCGGCTGGAGGCGGACGCGGAGGGCGTCCGGCGGCGTCTCGCGCGGGTCGACCACCTGATCACCACGTTGGAGGAGTCAGCCATGTCCGTCGAGGTCCGTCGCACCACCGTCCCCGCCACCACGGTCGCCGCCCTGCGCGGGACCATCCCGACCTACGCCGACGAGGGGCTGCTGTGGCAGCGGCTGATGCCGGCCCTCGGGGCCGCCGGGGCGCAGCCCGCGCCCGGCGGTGCCGTCGGCGCCACCTTCCACGACGAGGGGTTCCAGGAGCAGGACGTCGACGTGGAGGTGTGGATCGAGGTCGCCCGCCCGTTCCCCGGCACCGCGGAGGTGCGCTGCGTCGAGCTCCCGGAGCGGGACGTCGCCACCGCCACGTTCACCGGGCCCTACGACCAGGTCGGCGCGGTGACCGCCGCGATCGGCGGCTGGATCGCCGCGCAGGGTCTGGCGATGGACGGGCCGATGTTCGACGTCTACCGGGTGGGCCCGCCGCAGGAGCAGGACCCGTCGCGGTGGGTCACCGACGTCTGCCAGCCCGTCCGGGACGCCTGAGCACCGGCAGGGCGTCCCACCGTCGTCCGGCAGGCACGAGCACGGCGGCGGGGCGGCTCAGTCGGCGGCGTGCGCGAGCACGGCGTCCAGCAGCCGCACCGCCGCCGCCTTCTCCAGCGGGTTGTTGCCGTTGCCGCACTTCGGGGACTGCACGCACGCGGGGCAGCCGGACCGGCACGGGCACGTCGCGATCGCCTCCCGGGTGGCGCGCAGCCAGGTGGCCCCGAGGGCGTACCCCCGCTCGGCGAAGCCCGCCCCGCCGGGGTACGCGTCGTGCACGAACACCGTCGCCTGCTCGGTGTCCACGTGCAGCGCCGTCGACACGCCGCCGAGGTCCCAGCGGTCGCAGGTGGCCAGCAGCGGCAGCAGCCCGATCGAGGCGTGCTCCGCGGCGTGCAGCGCCCCCGGTGCGGTCTCCACCGTGATGCCGGCGCGCTCCAGGATCTCCGCCGGTGCCGTCCACCAGACCGCGGTGGTCGGCAGCGTGCGGGCGGGCAGGTCGAGGAGCTCCGAGCCGAGCACCTCCATGTCCGGGATCCGCTTGCGCTGGAAGCTCAGCACCTGGGTGGTGACGTCGACCGCCCCGAACCCCCAGGTGACCGGACCCCAGCGGCGCTCGGCGGTGGTGGAGCGGATCTCGGTCGAGGTGACCCACCGCGCCCACGTGCCGTAGTCGACGTCGCGGCGGTCGACGAGCGCGACGCCGTCCTCGAGCTGCAGCTCCGTCACGACGTACGTGGCGCCCTGGTGCACGTACACCGCGCCCGCGTGCACGGTGGAGTCCGCGGCCGCGGCGTCCACGGTGCCCAGCAGCCGTCCGGTCACCGCCTCCACCACCCGCACGGGGTCACCGCCGGTCCCGCGCAGGTCCGTCAGCCGGGCGGCCTGCTCGGCGTGGGTCCAGTACCAGCCGGACGGCCGCCGCCGCAGCGCCCCGCGGTCCACCAGGACGTCCAGCAGCTCGCGGGTGCCGGGCCCGAACAG
>JAPSIJ010000248.1 GCA_031178805.1 Cellulomonas sp.
ACGGCCAGCCCCCGCCCGATCCCCCGCACCCCGTTGCTCAGCATGCTGAGCACTATGCGGGACGGCCGCCGTTCCGGCAACATGTGCCGGGGCACCGGAGGCGGGAGGAGGACGCGACGTGACGCAGACCACGGGGCAGGGCGGCGAGCCGGCCGCCGGCGTCCCCGCGCACGGCGCCGCCGACCAGCACCCGCGCTGGGCGGCGATGGCGTCGTCCGCGCCCGCCGGGTGGCCGGTCGGCCGGCTGCTGTCCGCCGCCGCCCGCCGCGTCGAGCGGGACTGGAACGCCCACCTCGCGTCCTGGGACCTGAACCACGCGAGCCAGCCCGTGCTGGTGATCCTGCTGCGCGGCCCGCGCACCCAGGCCGAGCTCGCCGCGCTGTGCGACGTCACCGAGCAGACGATGAGCCGCGTGATCGGCCGCCTCGAGCGCTCCGGCTACCTCACGCGCTCCGCGCACGCCACGGACCGGCGCAAGCAGCAGATCAGCATCACGGAGGCCGGCCGCACCGCCGTGCTCGCCGCCTCCGACCCGGAGGCCGCCGAGGCGATGGTCACCGAGGGTCTGACGGACGCGCAGGTGGCGCAGCTGCGGGAGCTCCTGCTGCTGGTCGCCCGCCGCGGCTGACCTCGAGCTCGCGGGCCACGCCGCGGGCCCAGCGCGCGACCTCGTCGAGGTCCCGGAAGTCGCCCGCCTCGGCGTCGATCATCGCCGCCAGCGCCCGCTCCGCGAGCCCCAGCCGCTCGCGCTGCAGCCGGCCGCCGAACGCGCGCACGTCCCGCGCCCGCACCCGCCGCGCGACCACGCCCACGTCGTCGGGCTCCGTCACCGGCATCGCGGGCACGCCCAGGCGGCCCGACCAGAACAGCCACACCGGCCGCGCCGCGAGCTGCTCCGCCTGCCGGTCCACCAGCTCGCGCAGCGCCGCGGCCAGCCGGCCCACGTACACCGCCGAGCCCAGCACCACCGCGTCGTAGCCGTCCACCCGCTCGACGTCGTCGGGGTCGAGCACGACCACGTCGTGCCCCGCCTCCCGCAGCACGTCCGCGACCACGTCGCCGATCTCCCGCGTCGCCCCGTGCCGGGACGCCGTCGTCACCAGGACCCGCATGCCGCACCTCCCCCTGCGTGCCACGGCTCCGGTGCCGCGGCTCCTCCCAGGGTCACGCCGCCCGCGGACGCCCACCAGGGACCCAGGTCCCGCGCGCCCGGCCGGCGCCCGCCGCCGGTAGACTCCGACGTCATGGCCCGTGACAAGAACGCCACCGCGACGGGGGCCCCGACGCCCCCCAAGGTGAAGAAGACCCGCTGGTACCACCAGGTGTGGCAGGCGTACCAGATGACCCGCCAGCAGGACCCGTCGGTCACCTGGCTGATCCTCGCGGTCTTCTTCGGCGTGGTCGCGGTCGGCCTGCTGCTCGGCCTGGTGTTCTTCACCTGGTGGTACATGCTGCTGCTCAGCCTGCCGTTCGCGCTGCTGGCCGCGATGTTCACGCTGACCCGCCGCGCCGAGCGCGCCGCCTACTCCCGCATCGAGGGCCAGCCCGGCGCCGCGCTGTCGGCGCTCGGCACCATCCGCCGCGGCTGGACGTTCGCCGAGGAGCCGGTCGCCGTCGCCCCGCGCACCCAGGACCTGGTGTTCCGCGGCATCGGCCGCCCGGGCATCGTGCTGGTCGGCGAGGGGCCGTCGCACCGCATCGGCAAGCTGCTCGAGTCCGAGCGCAAGCGCACCGCCCGCGTCCTGCAGGGCGTGCCGATCACGCTGATCGAGGTCGGCCGCGAGGAGGGCCAGGTCCCGCTGCCGCAGCTCGCCCGCAAGGTGCAGCGCCTCAAGCCGCAGCTCACCAAGCAGGAGGTCGGCGAGGTCGTCAAGCGCCTCACCGCGCTCGGCGCCGTGCGGATGCCGGTGCCCAAGGGCGTCGACCCGATGCGGGTCCGTCCCGACCGCAAGGGCATGCGCGGCCGCTGACGCCCCGCGCGGTCGGTCCGGTCGGTCGGTCGGTCGGTCGCCGAGACCGCAGGACGCGCCTGTGCTCCCACCCGGGGACGCAGGCGCGTTCTGCCGTCTCGACGGCCGGTGGTGCCGCGGGTCAGCGGCGGACGATGGCGGTGCCCGCCGTGCGGTCGTGCAGGCCGCGGCCGTCGGCGTCCCAGACCACCGCGGGGATCACCAGGCACACCAGCACGGTGCGGACCAGCGCGAGGAACAGGTTCGGCGGCACGTCGGGCCCGGCGTCGGGGGCGGTGCCGTCCACCTGCTGCACGAGCGAGCGCGGCGGCAGCACCCGGCGCACCCTGATGCCGAACAGCCGGTGCCCCAGCGTCCCGCCGACCGTGCCGACCAGCAGCACGTTCTCCAGCGCGAAGATCGCGAGCGTCGCCGCGGCCTGCACGTCGGCCGGGAGGAACGCGTAGGCGATCGCCTGGCAGGCGAGCCAGTCCACCACCAGGGCGAGCACCCGGCGGGACAGCGGCGCGAGCGAGCCCCGGCCCGAGGGCGGCAGCCCCAGCCGCGTGCCCTGCGGCGAGCCGGGCTCCCCCGCGGGCGGGCCCTGCAGCCACGACGAGACGTCCTCGCGATCCACCATGCCGTCAACGGTAACCGCCGCCGCCCCCGCCTCCCGCCGGGCCCGGGTCCTGCGGCGTCACGCGCCCGCAACACCGGACGGGGGTCGCGTAACGCCCCGGAAACAATCGGTACACCCCAGGGAAACTGCGCACCCCTAGCCTCGACGGAGCCCGGCAGGTACGGGCACGTCAACCCGAGGAGCAGCGGATGTTCAGCACGCCAGAGGAAGTCCTGGCCTTCATCAAGAACGAGGGCGTCAAGTTCGTCGACGTCCGGTTCTGCGACCTGCCCGGCGTGATGCAGCACTTCAACGTGCCCGCCGCGACCGTGGACGAGAACTTCTTCGTCGAGGGCCAGATGTTCGACGGGTCCTCGATCCGCGGCTTCCAGGCGATCAACGAGTCCGACATGAAGCTGATCCCGGACGTCACCACGGCGTACCTGGACCCGTTCCGTGCCGAGAAGACCCTCTGCCTGAACTTCCACATCGTCGACCCGTACACCGACGAGCCCTACAGCCGCGACCCGCGCCAGGTCGCCGCCAAGGCCGAGGCGTACCTGCGCTCGACCGGCATCGCGGACACGGCGTTCTTCGCCCCCGAGGCCGAGTTCTACATCTTCGACGACGTGCGCTTCGAGACGAAGCAGAACACCTCGTTCTACTCGATCGACTCCATCGAGGCCGCCTGGAACACGGGCCGCGTCGAGGAGGGTGGCAACCTCGGCCACAAGACCCCCTACAAGGGCGGCTACTTCCCCGTCCCGCCGGTCGACCACTTCGCCGACCTGCGCGACAAGATCTCGCTGCAGCTGGACGCCCTCGAGTTCGAGGTCGAGCGCGCGCACCACGAGGTCGGCACCGCCGGCCAGGCCGAGATCAACTACCGCTTCGACACGCTCGCCAAGTCCGCCGACAAGGTGCAGCTGTTCAAGTACGTCGTGAAGAACGTCGCGCACGCCGAGGGCCGCACCGCGACCTTCATGCCGAAGCCGCTGTTCGGCGACAACGGCTCGGGCATGCACGTGCACCAGTCCCTGTGGAAGGACGGCAAGCCGCTGTTCTTCGACGAGAAGGGCTACGGCGGCCTGTCCGACATGGCCCGCTGGTACATCGGCGGCCTGCTCAAGCACGCCCCGTCGCTGCTGGCGTTCACCAACCCGACGGTGAACTCCTACCACCGCCTGGTCCCGGGCTTCGAGGCGCCGGTGAACCTGGTCTACTCGGCCCGCAACCGCTCCGCGTGCATCCGCGTCCCCGTGACCGGCTCGAACCCGAAGGCCAAGCGCATCGAGTTCCGCGTGCCGGACCCGTCGTCCAACCCGTACCTGGCCTTCGCGGCCATGCTGATGGCGGGCCTCGACGGCATCCAGAACCGCATCGAGCCGCCGGAGCCGGTCGACAAGGACCTGTACGAGCTGCCCCCGGAGGAGCACGCGCTCATCCAGCAGGTCCCGGGCTCGCTGTCCGAGGTGCTCGACAACCTCGAGGCCGACCACGACTGGCTGACCGCCGGCAACGTGTTCACCCCGGACCTGATCCAGACCTGGATCGACTACAAGCGGGCCAACGAGGTCGACCCGATCCGGCTGCGCCCGCACCCGCACGAGTTCGAGCTCTACTACGACGTGTGATCGTCAGGTGTCACGGCTGCTCCCGTAGCGCCTGACCCGCACGACCGGCACCCCCGTCACCCTCGCGGTGGCGGGGGTGCTGCTTTCCCGGGCGGAGGACGCCGGCGA
>JAPSIJ010000014.1 GCA_031178805.1 Cellulomonas sp.
ACCTCGACACCGGCGCGATGTACCGCGCGGCGACCTGGTGGGCGCTGCACCGCGGCGTGCCGCTGACCGACGCCGACGCGGTGGCCGCGCTGGTGCGCGAGATGCCGCTCGTGATGGGCGTCGACCCCCGCGAGCCCGGCGTGCACGTGGCCGGCCAGGACGTCGGCGAGGCGATCCGGGAGACCGCGATCTCCTCGGCGGTGAGCGCCGTCGCGACCAACCTCGAGGTCCGGGCCGAGCTCGGCCGGCGCCAGCGGGCGGAGATCGCGGCGCAGGCGGCGTCGTCCTCGTTCTCCGGCGGCCGCGGGATCGTGGCCGAGGGCCGGGACATCACCACGGTGATCGCGCCCGACGCCGACGTCCGGCTGCTGCTCACCGCCAGCGAGGAGGCCCGGCTGGCCCGGCGCGCCCGCGAGGTGCACGGCTCCGCCGACGCCGCGGCCGTCGAGGCCACCCGCGACCAGGTGGTGCGGCGCGACGCCGACGACTCCACCGTGTCGCAGTTCCTCGTCGCCGCGGACGGCGTCGTCACCGTCGACTCCTCGGAGCTCGACCTGGACCAGACGGTGCAGGCGGTGCTCGACGTGGTCGCGCGCACCGCGGACCTGCACGCGTGAGCGCGCCGGACCGCCCGGCTCTCCGCGAGGTGCCGGGCTGGGCCCGGGCGATCGGGAAGGTGCTCGCGCACGGCGTCTGGGACGCGCGCGTGGTCGGCGCCGAGCACGTGCCCCCGACCGGGCCGGTGCTGCTCGCCGCGAACCACACGAGCGTCGTGGACGGCCCGCTCCTGGAGGGCATCACCCCGCGGGCGGTGCACATCTTGGTCAAGGAGGAGATGTTCACCGGCCCGATCGGGATGGTGCTCCGCGGCGCGCAGCAGATCCCGGTCGACCGCGGCGGCGGCCGGGCCGCGCTCACCACGGCGCTCGGCGTGCTGCAGTCCGGCGGCGCCGTCGGCGTGTTCCCCGAGGGCAACCGCGGCCGCGGGGACGCCTCCTCCTCCCGCGCCGGCATCGCCTGGCTCGCCGTGAACGGCCACGCGCCCGTGGTGCCGGTGGCGATCCTGGGCACCCGCCGCACGGGGGAGTCGGTCGGGCACGTCCCGGGCCTGCGCCGCCGGCTGCACGTCGAGATCGGCGCGCCGGTGCACGTGACGCCGGAGCCCGGGCAGTCGCGCCGGGCGGCGATCGTCGCCGGGACCGAGGCGGTGCGCGAGGCGCTGTCCGCGCTCGTGGCGGCCGCGTCGGCCCGGACCGGCGTGGCGCTGCCGACCGACTGACCCGGTCCCGCGGGCGGCGGGTGGGGCCGCAGCGGCGCCCGTGGGGGCACGGTCGCTGCCGGGGCCCCGCGTCAGGGACAATGGTGCCCATGCGTGACAGCGAGCCGGCCCAGCCGACCACCAGCGGACCCGTCGAGGACGAGGTCGTCGACCTCGACGCCGCGGCCGCCGGGGACACCGAGCCGTCCGGCGGCACCGACCCGGCCGACGGCACCGACGGCACCGACGTGACCACCGAGGCGGACGACGACGCCGCGCGCGAGCGCGCCCTGCGGGCCGGCCTCGAGGACTACGACCTCGAGGACGAGGACGTCGCCCTGCTCTCCGGCGAGCTCGGCGAGCTGGACGAGGACGGCGTGCCGCTGGCGCTGCCGGTGCTCGCCGTCGTCGGCCGCCCCAACGTGGGCAAGTCGACGCTGGTGAACCGCATCCTCGGCCGCCGCGAGGCCGTCGTCGAGGACAAGCCGGGCGTCACCCGCGACCGCGTCTCGTACCCCGCGGAGTGGTCGGGCCGCCGGTTCACCCTGGTGGACACCGGCGGCTGGGAGGTCGACGTCGCCGGCATCGAGGCGCGCGTCGCCGAGCAGGCCGAGGTCGCCATCTCGCTGGCCGACGCCGTGCTGTTCGTGGTCGACGCCACCGTCGGCCCCACCGCGACCGACGAGCGCGTCGTCCGCCTGCTGCGCAAGTCCGGCAAGCCCGTCGTGCTCTGCGCCAACAAGGTCGACGGCCCCCGGGTCGAGGCGGACGCCGCCGAGCTGTGGAGCCTCGGCCTCGGCGAGCCGCACCCCGTCTCGGCCCTGCACGGCCGCGGCACCGGCGACCTGCTGGACGCCGCGATGGCCGCGCTGCCGACCGTGTCGGCGCACGCCACCGCCCGCCCCGGCGGCCCGCGCCGCGTCGCGCTGGTCGGCCGCCCGAACGTCGGCAAGTCGTCGCTGCTGAACAAGGTGCTCGGCGCGAACCGGGTGGTCGTCGACGACACCGCCGGCACCACCCGCGACCCGGTGGACGAGCTCGTCGAGCTCAAGGGCATCCCGTGGTGGTTCGTGGACACCGCCGGCATCCGCCGCCGGGTGCACCAGACCTCCGGCGCCGACTTCTACGCCTCGCTGCGCACCCAGGCCGCGATCGAGAAGGCCGAGGTGGCCGTCGTGCTGCTGGACGCCTCCCAGCCGCTGACCGAGCAGGACACCCGCGTCATCCAGCAGGTGATCGACGCCGGCCGCGCGCTGGTCATCGCGTACAACAAGTGGGACCTCATGGACGAGGACCGCCGCCCGTACCTGGAGCGCGAGATCGAGAAGGAGCTCGTGCAGATCCAGTGGGCGCCGCGGGTGAACCTCTCCGCGAAGACCGGCTGGCACACCGACCGGCTCGTCCCCGCCCTGACGCGCTCGCTGGAGTCCTGGGACACCCGGGTGCCGACCGGCCGGCTGAACGCGTTCCTCGGCGAGCTCGTGGCCGCGCACCCGCACCCGCTGCGGGGCGGCAAGCAGCCGCGCATCCTGTTCGCGACGCAGGCGTCGACCCGGCCGCCGCGGTTCGTGATCTTCGCCTCCGGGTTCCTGGAGGCCGGGTACCGCCGGTTCATCGAGCGCCGCCTGCGCGAGACCTTCGGCTTCGAGGGCTCGCCGATCTCGATCTCCGTGCGCGTGCGGGAGAAGCGCAAGCGGTGACCGGCGCACGGGACGCGGACCGGGGGAGCGTGGCGGCGGCGCCGGGCTCCTCGCGCGCCGTCGCGCACCCGCTGCGGCGTTCGCCCGTCCTCGTCCTGGGGCTGCCGCGCGACCCCGCCGGCCCCCGGCACGTCGCCGGGTTCCTGGCGGTGACGGTGCTCACCGTGCTCGTCACCCGCGGCCTGCTGGCCCTCACCGGGTTCCCGCAGCTGGGCGGCGACGGTCTGCACATCGCCCACGTGCTGTGGGGCGGCCTGCTGATGGCGGTCGCCGTCGTGGCCGCGCTGTCCTGGGCCGGTCCCGTCGTCCGGCCGCTCGCGGCCCTGGTCGGCGGCGTCGGCTTCGGGCTGTTCATCGACGAGATCGGCAAGTTCGTCACGTCCGACAACGACTACTTCTTCGAGCCGACCGCCTCGCTGATCTACGTCGTCGTCGTCCTGCTCGTCCTGATCGGCGAGGTGATCCACGGCCGGCGCGCGCGCGACCCGCACGAGACGCTCGCCGCCGCCGCGGACCTCGCCGTCGCCGGCATCGCCGGCGGCTTCTCCACGCGCGCCCGGCGGCAGGCCCGCGAGCTCGCCGACGCGGCCGGCGACCTGCGCGGCGCCGCCGAGGTCCGGGCGCTGCTGGACACCGTCGAGCACGACGCCCGGGAGCTGCCCGACCCGATCAGCGCGGTGTCGCGGACCGTCGTGCGGGTGTCCCGGCGGCTGGTCCGGGTGCGCTGGCTGCCGCGGGTCACGGTCGTCGTGCTCGGCGTCGCGACGCTGTTCACCGTCGGGCGCGGCGTCGTGCTGGTCGCCTCCGGCGCCGAGCTGCCGTGGTGGGCGCTCGTCGGCATGCTCGCCAGCGGGGCGGTGTCGCTGGTCTGCTCGCTCGTCGGCCTGCGGCTCGTCGGCCGGGACCGGGCCCGCGGCTACGAGTGGTTCCGGCGCGCGGTGCTGGTGAACCTGCTGCTGACCCAGATCTTCCTGTTCCGGGTGGACCAGTGGGGCGCCGTCGGCGGTCTCGTGGTCGACCTGCTGCTGCTCGGCGTGGTCGCCGCCGAGCTCGACGTGCTGCGCGGGCGGGGCGACGACGACGGCAGTGCCGCCGCCGACGCGGCGCGGGACACGGTCCCGGCGCGCTGACCTCCGGGTGGCGGGCGGGGCGCCCGGGATACGGTAGAGTTTCCGAGGCTCCTGCGGGGGCCGTTCGGGCTGTGGCGCAGCTTGGTAGCGCACTTGACTGGGGGTCAAGGGGTCGCAGGTTCAAATCCTGTCAGCCCGACGTGGAGTAGCAGGTCGGAGGCCGTTCCCGGGGAACCGGGGACGGCCTCCGCCGTTCCCGGACGCCCGGCGGCGCGACGGGGTCAGCCCACCAGCCCCGTGCGGTAGGCGTGCACCACCGCCTGGACGCGGTCGCGCAGGTCCAGCTTGGTCAGGATGCGCGAGACGTAGGTCTTCACGGTCTCCTGGCTGAGCACGAGGTGGGCCGCGATCTCCGCGTTCGACAGCCCGCCGGCGACGAGGCGCAGCACCTCCAGCTCGCGCGGGGAGAGGACGGCGTGGTCCGCGGGCCGGTCCGGCGGGCTGATGCGGCTCGCGTACCGGCCGACGAGCTGCCGGGTGACCTCGGGCGCGAGCAGCGCCGCCCCGGAGGCGACGGTGCGGATGCCGTCGACCAGCTGGGCCACCGGCGCGTCCTTGAGCAGGAACCCGCTCGCCCCGGCCCGGAGCGCCTCGTACACGTACTCGTCCAGGTTGAACGTCGTCACGACGAGGACCTTGACGGGGTCCGGCACGCCGGCGCCGGCGAGCGCGCGGGTCGCCTCGATGCCGTCGAGCACGGGCATCCGCACGTCCATCACGACGACGTCGGGGCGCAGCCGGCGGGCGAGGTCGACCGCGGTGCGCCCGTCGCCGCACGCGCCGACCACCTCGAGGTCCGGCTGGGCGTCGACGATCGTCGCGAAGCCGGTGCGGATCAGCGGCTGGTCGTCGCACACCAGCACCCGGACGGGCGCGGTCACCGTCCGGCCCCCGTGGGGATCCGCGCCCGCACGACGAAGCCGCCGCCCGCCCGGGGGCCGGCGGCCAGCTCCCCGCCGAGGAGGGCGACCCGGTCCCGGAGGCCCGCCAGGCCGCGCCCGCTGCCCCCGGCGGACGTCGGCGACGGCGCCGCCCCGGCCGTCGTGACCTCGACGGCGACCTCGTCCGCCCCGTGCCGGACCCGCACGACGGTCCGGCTGCCGGGGGCGTGCTTGAGCGCGTTCGTCAGCGCCTCCCGGACCACGCCGTAGGCCGCCACCTCGGCGCCGCCGGGGCTCCGCCGCGGCACGCCCTCGTGGCGCACCTCGACCGGCTGGCCGGCCCGGCGGGCCTGCTCGACGAGGGCGCCCAGGTCCCCCGCGGGGAGCGGGGGACCGGCGGGGCGGTGGCCCGGGTCCAGCACGTCGAGCAGGTCGCGCAGCTCGTCGACGGCCAGGCGGCCGGTGTCCGTGACGGCGGTGAGGGCGTCGTCGAGCCGTCGGGGGTCGGCGGTCAGGAACCGCGCCGCCTCGGCCTGGACCACCATCGCGGTCACGTGGTGGGTGACGACGTCGTGCAGCTCGCGCGCGAGGAGGGTGCGCTCCGCCGCCCGGGCGTCCTCGGCGACGTGCCGGCGCCGTACCGCCTCGCCGGCGCGGCTCTGCCGCAGCCACGCCCCGACGCCCCAGGCGACGGCGAGGACGGCGTAGAACGTGGCGAAGCCGGCGACCCCCTCGCCCGACCCGCGGCCGGCGAGCGCCGCAGCCAGCGCCACGTAGGCCGCGGACGCCGCGACGACCGCGCCGCGCCGGTGCCGGGCGAGGTGCGCCCCCGCGCTGAACAGGGCGACGGGCAGGGCGATGCCGGCGACGGAGTGGTAGGCGGCGAGCTGGTCGGCGGCGAAGCCCACCGACACCAGCGCAAGGCAGGCGGCGGGGAACCGGCGGCGGACCGCGAGCGGCAGGGCCTGCAGGGCGACCACCGCGACGGCGAGCGCGTCCGCCGGGCGGTGCGGGAGGTCGCCGAGCTGCGTCCCCTGGTTCTGCAGGGACGGGACCAGCGGCGCGACCAGCACGGCCAGCGCGAGGGGGAGGTCGCGCAGCACGACCCCCGCCGCCTGCCAGGAGCGCCGCACCCGCGTCGGGTCGATCACCCTCCGACCGTAGCGGTCGCGAGGGTCCGCCCGGCGCGACGCGGCCTCGCGACCAGCCGACCCCGCCGGTGGGCGAGCACGAGGAACCCGGCCGTCATCACCGCACCCGCGAGCACGGCGTACCCGCTCGCCTCGGGGCCGAACGCGCCACCGGACAGCAGGACCGGCCCCGACGTCACGCCCTCGAGGAGGCCGGCGGCGCCCTCCGTGCCCGAGACCGTGGTGCCGAAGACGCCGCCGGCGGCGACGTTCCAGCCGATGTGCAGCCCGATCGGGAGCCACAGGGTGCGCGTCGCCGCGTACGCCGCGGCGAGCATGGCGCCGGCCTCCACCGCGATCGCCGTCGCGCCCCAGAGGGTCGCGTGCGGGTTGAGCAGGTGCATCGCGCCGAACAGCACCGCCGTCACGGCGAGGGCGGTCCAGGTGCCGGTGCGGTGCTCGAGGACCCGGAACAGGATGCCCCGGAACAGCAGCTCCTCGGTGACGCCCGCGGCGACGGCGAGTCCGAGCACCCCCGCGGCGGCGGACACCGAGCCCCACCCCTCGACGCGGTAGCCGCCGCCCAGGGCGATGGCCGCGACGACGACGGCGAACATCCCGAGCCCCAGCAGCAGCCCCCGCCCGAGGGCGCCGCGTGCGGCGGACAGGCCGACCTCGACCGGCTCACGGTGCTCCGTCCGGCGGACCACCCACGCGTAGGCCAGGAGCGCGAGCACCCCTGTGACGAGGCCGAGGGCCAGTGTGACGGGCCCGCCGCCGTCCACCAGGCCGACGGCGGCGCTGCCGGCGAGCGCGACGACGCCCACCGTCCCGAGCTGCTTCAGCAGACGCATGACAGGTCCTTCCTCCAGGGCCGCGGCGGCGTGCCCCGGCTCCGGCCGACGCTACGGACCCGGGTACCCCGGGCACGTCCCCGCACGGTGGGCACCTCTGTGTCCCCCGCACGGGGGACGACCGCGCGGGCCGCCGGGACGGTGACGACCTCCGGATGCGCCGATAGGGTCGCAGGATGAGCGCGGTCGATCGGCACCACATCCACGTCACCGGCGTCCCCGGTGCGCAGCCCATCGTGTTCGCCCACGGGTTCGGCTGCGACCAGCACATGTGGCGCCACGTCGCCCCGCGGTTCGAGGACGCGTTCCAGGTCGTCACGTTCGACCACGTCGGTGCGGGCGGTGCCGACCCGTCGGCGTACGACCCGGTGCGGCACGGGTCCCTCCAGGGGTACGCCGACGACGTCCTGGAGATCGTGCACGAGCTCGGGCTCGAGGACGTCGTCCTGGTGGGCCACTCGGTCTCCGCCATGATCGCGGTGCTCGCCGCCGCCGCGGAACCCGAGCGCTTCGCGCGGCTCGTCCTCGTCGGCCCCTCCCCGCGGTACACCGACGACGGCGACTACACCGGGGGCTTCACCGAGGCCGACATCGCCGAGCTGCTCGAGTCCCTCGACAGCAACTACCTCGGCTGGTCCAGCGCGATGGCGCCCGCGATCATGGGCAACCCCGACCGGCCGGGGCTCGGTGCGGAGCTCACCGCCAGCTTCTGCCGCACGGACCCCGACCTCGCGCGGCGGTTCGCCCGGGTGACGTTCCTCTCGGACAACCGGGCCGACCTCGAGCGCGTCACCGTGCCGACCCTGGTGCTGCAGTGCACCGACGACGTCATCGCGCCGGTCGCGGTCGGCGAGTACGTCCGGGACGCGATCCCCGGCGCCGAGCTGGTGCTGCTCGACGCGACCGGCCACTGCCCCAACCTCAGCGCCCCCGAGGCGACGACGGCCGCGATCGCCTCGTTCGTGCGCTCCTGACCGGGCGGCCCGCGGTGACCCCGGACGACCCTGCCTTCCAGGCTGCGCTGCGCCAGGACGACGCCGCCCTCCTGGACGACCGGGCCCCGTGCGGGTACCTGTCGACCACGCCCGACGGCGTCATCGTCCGGGTGAACCAGACGTTCCTCGCGTGGACCGGCTACCGCCGCGAGGACCTCGTCGGCCGGCGGCGGTTCATCGACCTGCTGCCCGTCGGCGACCGGATCTACCACGAGACGCACTACGCGCCGACGCTGCGGATGCAGGGCTCCGCGCGCGAGATCGCGCTGGAGGTCGTGTGCGCCGACGGCCGGCGCCTGCCCGTGCTGGTGAACTCGGTGCTCGACCGCGACGACGACGGCACGCCGGTCGTCATCCGGACGGCGGCGTTCGACGCGACCGAGCGGCGCCGGTACGAGCAGGAGGTGCTCGCCGCGAAGCGCCGCGCCGAGGAGTCCGAGGCCCGGGCGCTCCGGCTGGCGCAGACGCTGCAGCAGACCCTGATCCCGCCGACGCCGCCGCGGGTCCCCGGTCTGGACGTCGCCGGCGCGTACCGGCCCGCGGGCGACGGGCGGCACGTCGGCGGGGACTTCTACGACGTCTTCCAGGTCGCCACGGACGACTGGGTCGTCGCGCTCGGCGACGTCCAGGGCAAGGGCTCCGAGGCCGCGGTCGTCACCGCCCTCGCGCGGTACACGATCCGCGCCGCCTCGGTCGACCACGAGTCCCCGAGCGACGTGCTGCGCACGCTGGACCGGGTGCTGCGCCGTGCCGAGACGGACCGGTTCTGCACCGCGGTGGTCGTGCGGATGCGCCGCGCCGGCGGCACCTGGCGGGCGACGATCGCGTGCGGCGGCCACCCGCGCCCGCTCCTGCGGCGGCCGGGCGGGGGACCGGTGCCCGTGGGCGAGCACGGCCACCTCCTCGGGATCCTGCCCGACGCGCGGTCCACCGACACCGCGATCACGCTCGGTCCCGGCGACGCGCTCGTGCTGTTCACGGACGGCGTCCCGGAGGGCCGGCGCGGCGCCGAGCTCTACGGGGCGGAGCGTCTCGTGGCCGTGGTGGACCGGCACCGCGGGGGAGCCGCGGAGGTGACCGGCGCGATCCTCGCCGACGTCATGGCGTTCCAGTCCGGCGAGGCGCGGGACGACATCGCCGTCGTCACCCTCGCGGTCCCCCCGGCGGACGGGGGCACCCCGGCGGACGCGGGCACCGCCGGCTAGCGGCGGCGTCCGGTGCCGCGGGCGCTCACGCCGCCGCGACCCGCCGGGCCGCCGCGACGGCGAGCAGGTGGAACGCCTGCGCCTCCGCGGACCGCCCCGGCCGGTCGAACCGGGGCGCGCCGCACACGCCCTCGACGACGCCGAGCCGGTCGACGCGCGCCCGGGCCGTGGCGAGCAGGTCGTGCCCGACGTCGGCGTACCGCGGCGGCAGCCAGCCGTCCGCCACCCCGGTGAGGGCGGCGTAGGCGAGCATCTGCGCCGTGCTGGCCTCGACGAAGGTCCCCGGGTCGTCCAGCACGTCGTGGAACAGGCCGTCCGGGCGCCGGTGGGCCAGGCAGGCGTCGACGAGCTCCCGGACCTGCTCCTCGGCGCGGCGGCCGAAGGGGTCGCCGTCGGCACCCGCGTCCGACAGCAGGTGCCGCGCGCGGGCCAGCGCCGCCGCCACCCAGCCGTTGCCCGTGCCCCAGTGCGCCGCGCGGGCCGGGGCGCCGGCGTCCTCGTCCCAGATGTGCGCGTAGAGCCCGGTGGCCTCGTCGCGGAGCCGGCGCGCGTGCCCGTCCAGCTGCCGCGCGGCCTCGTCCGTCCGTCCGGCGAGCACCAGCAGCGGCACGGTCATGTACACCGTGTCGACCCACACGGTGCGCTCGCCGAGCAGGTGGAACACCGTGCCGTCGTCGGCGCGCGGCGCGTCCTGCGCGATCCACCGGACGAGGCCGTCGACGGCGCGGTGCAGCTCCGGGTCGCCGGTCCGGTCGGCGGCCCACCGCACGACCTCGCCGACCGCGCCGGTGTTCACCGCGCTGGTCGGCCCCTCGACCTCGGCGAGCCGGCCCTCGGCGGTGCCCAGCAGCACGGCGTCCCGTGCCACCACCTCGGCGAGGTCGTGCAGCCCGAGGTCGAGCAGCGCCTGCCCCGTGACCCCCTGCTCCCAGGACTTGCGCTGCATGGCGAGCAGCGCGCCGAGCACCCGCTGCTCCGCGCGCGCCGCCGCGGCACCGGTGGTGGTCGACATCGCCCTGCCCTCCCGCTCGCCGACGTGCTCGTCGCCCCACCGTGCGCCGCGCGCCGCCCCCGCGCATCCCGGCGACCCGCCCACCACGGCGCACGAGACACCGCCACGGCGCACGAGATCTCTTGCGCCGTCGTGGCGTCTCGTGCGCCCGGGCGCGCGCCGGTGCGCTACGCCCGGTGCCCGTGCGCGGGGAGGCCGAGGGCCGCCGGGATGCGGGATCGTCCCGGGGTTCCCACGATGGGGGGAGCGGGTCAGGCAGCCGGACCGCGCCACGTCCGTTCACCGAGGAGCCGGACCATGACCTTCTTCCGCCGCGCGACCGTCGCGCTCGTCGCCGCCGCGGGTGCCCTCGCGCTCGCCGCCGGGCCCGCCGCCGCCGCACCGTCGCAGCAGGACCAGGAGTGGCTGGTCGCCGCGCACCAGAGCAACCTCGCCGAGATCGCCGCGGGCCAGGCGGCCCTGCAGCAGGCCACCACCCCGGCGGTCCGCGAGCACGGGCAGATGCTGATCGACGACCACACCCGCCTCGACGCGGCGCTGACCCCGGTCGCGCAGCAGCTCGGCGTCACGCTGCCCGGCGAGCCGAGCGAGGCGCAGCAGCAGGCGCTCGCCGCGGTGACCGCGCAGCAGGGCGCCGCGTTCGACCGCGCGTGGGTCGAGTCGCAGATCGCCGGCCACCGCGCCACGCTCGCCGCAGGGCAGCAGGAGCTCGCGGCCGGCACCGAGCAGGCCGTCAAGGACCTCGCCGCCGCGTCGGCGCCGGTCGTGCAGGGCCACCTCGACGGGCTGCTCGCCGTCGCCCAGGAGCTCGGTGTCCCGACCTCGGTGCCCGCGGGCAGCGGCGGCCAGGCGGCGAACTCCTCGGCGGTCGCGGGTCTCGCCCTGGTGACGGCCGGCGTGCTCGCGGTCGCCGCCGCGGGCACCGTCCTGGTGCGGCAGCGCCGGGCGTGACCCCCGGCGACCGGCGGGCCCCGTCCCGGCGACGCCGGGCGGCCGCGGTCGCCCTCGGCGTCGCCGGGGTGCTCGCGGTCGCCGGCGGCGCCGTGCTGCTCGGGCGCCCGCCGGAGCTCGCGGTGGCGGCCACCCCGGTCGCGCCCACCGCGTCCCCGCCGGCCGCGATCCCGCCCACCGCGTCCCCGCCGGCCGCGTCCCCGCCCGGCACGGGCGTGGTCCCGCCCGCGGGGACCGGTGCTGCCCCGTCCGCCGCACCCGCGCCCGCCGTGGCGGTCGCCGCGCCGGTGCGGCTGGCCGTCCCGGACCTCGGGATCGCGGCGGACGTCGTGCCGTCGGGAGTGGCCGGGGACGGGGCGCTCGTCCTGCCCGAGGACCCGGGGGTGCTCGGCTGGTGGTCGAGCGGCGCGGTGCCGGGCGCGGCGGCGGGCGGCACGGTGCTCGCGGCCCACGTGGACGCGGCCGGGTTCGGTGCGGGTCCGATGTCCCGGCTGCTGACGGCGGCGGTGGGGACGTCGGTCGAGGTCACCGCCGCGGACGGCGCCGTGCTGCGGTACACGCTGGCCGAGCGCCGGACCTACGGGAAGGACGACGGCCTGCCGCGCGACCTGTTCCGGGTGGACGGCCCGCCGCGGCTGGTGCTGATCACCTGCGCCGGCCGGTTCGACGCCGCCACCGGGCACTACGCGCAGAACGCGGTGCTGGTCGCGGTCCCGGCGACCGGGTAGCCGGGGGCCGCGCCACCCAGCGCCGAAAAGAGGGGTTGGGTGTCGGCGGGGGTGCGTACGCTCGTGCTCGCCGCCAGCCGCACCCACCCAGGAGACCCCCGTGCTCGTCCGACTGCTCATGCGCTACCTGCGCCCGTACCGCTGGCTGCTCGCCGGTGTGCTGGTCTTCCAGCTCGGGTCCGCGTTGGCCATGCTGTACCTGCCCAGCCTGAACGCGGACATCATCGACAAGGGCGTCTCCGTCGGGGACACCGGCTACATCTGGCGCACCGGCGGCTTCATGCTGACCGTGTCGCTCGGTCAGATCGTCGCCGCGGTGATCGCCACGTACTTCGCCGCCCGCGCGGCGATGCAGGTCGGCCGGGACCTGCGCGACGACGTCTACGGCAAGGTCAGCGCGTTCTCCGAGCGGGAGATCTCCCGGTTCGGCGCCGGCTCGCTGATCACCCGGAACACGAACGACGTCCAGCAGGTCCAGATGCTCACGATGATGAGCGCGACCATGCTGGTGACGGCGCCGCTGCTGGCGATCGGCGGCGTGGTCATGGCGCTGCGGCAGGACGTGGGGCTGTCCTGGCTGATCGCCGTCTCGGTGCCGGTGCTGCTGATCATCGCGGGCGCCATCATCAGCCGGATGGTGCCGCTGTTCCGGTCGTTCCAGACCAAGCTGGACGCGGTGAACCGGATCATGCGCGAGCAGCTCACCGGCGTGCGGGTGGTGCGGGCGTTCGTGCGCGAGGACATCGAGGCGGAGCGGTTCCGCGAGGCGAACACCGACATCATGGTCGTCGGCCGCAAGATCGGGTCGCTGTTCGTCGTGCTGTTCCCCCTGGCGATGCTGGTGCTGAACGTGACGGTCGTCGGGGTGATCTGGTTCGGCGCGATCGAGGTGGACGCGGGGAACGTCCAGATCGGCACCCTGCTGGCGTTCATGCAGTACATCGGCCAGATCCTGATGGGCGTCCTGATGGCGTCCTTCATGACCGTGATGATCCCGCGCGCGGCGGTGTCCGCCGAGCGGATCTCCGAGGTGCTGGCCAGCGAGTCCACGCTGGTCGAGCCGACCGAGCCGGTGCTCGACCTGCCGCGGCCGGGGGAGATCGCCTTCGAGGGCGTCACCTTCGCCTACCCGGAGGCTGAGCACCCGGTGCTCTCGGACGTCACGTTCACCGCCCGGCCGGGCCAGACGGTCGCGGTGATCGGCTCCACCGGCGCGGGCAAGACCACGCTGATCTCGCTGATCCCGCGGCTGTTCGACGCGACCGCCGGCGCCGTGCGGGTCGGGGGCGTCGACGTGCGGGACGTGGAGCTCGAGGCCCTGTGGTCCGGCATCGGCCTGGTGCCGCAGCGGCCGTTCCTGTTCGCCGGGACGGTGGCGTCGAACCTGCGGCTCGGGCAGGAGGACGCCACGGACGCGGACCTGTGGCGGGCGCTGGAGATCGCGCAGGCGAGCGACTTCGTGTCCCAGATGGACGGCGGGCTGGAGGCGCGGATCGCGCAGGGCGGCACCAACGTCTCCGGCGGCCAGCGCCAGCGGCTCGCGATCGCCCGCGCGATCGTGCGCCGCCCGCACGTGCTGGTGTTCGACGACTCGTTCTCGGCGCTCGACCTGACCACCGACGCCCGGCTGCGGCAGGCGCTGTGGCGCGAGCTGCCGGAGGTCACCAAGATCGTCGTCGCCCAGCGCGTGTCCACCGTGACCGGCGCCGACGCGATCCTCGTGCTGGAGGACGGCCGCGTGGCGGGCCTCGGCACCCACGAGCAGCTGCTCGAGACGAACCAGACCTACCGCGAGATCGCGGAGTCCCAGCTCGCGGTGGAGGCCGGCGCATGAGCGAGAAGACCGTCCGGCAGGAGCCGGAGCTGACCGAGGAGGAGAAGCTCGAGATCGAGCTCGGCGAGCAGGCGCGGCTCGCGTCCGACTCGTGGGAGGGCGTCGCCCCCGGCAAGGCCGACAACTTCAAGGAGTCGTTCGGCCGGATGATCGGGCTGCTGCGCCCGTACCGCGCCGCGCTGATCGCCGTGACGCTGCTGGGGTCCGCCGGCGTCGTGCTCACCGTGCTCGCGCCGCGGGTCCTGGGCCGGGCGACCGACGCGGTGTTCTCGGGCTTCCTGTCCCGGCAGCTGCCGGAGGGCGTCAGCCAGGACGACGCCGTGGCCGGGCTGCGGGCGAACGGCCAGGAGCAGCTCGCCGGGATGGTCGCGGCCATGGACCGGCTGGTGCCGGGCGCGGGCATCGACTTCGGGCTGCTGGGCCGGCTGCTGCTCACCGTGCTCGCCCTGTACGTGGTGGGCGCGCTGCTGACCTGGCTGCAGGGCTACATCATCAACGTCATCATGGTCCGCGCCATGTGGCGCCTGCGCGAGCAGGTCGAGGTCAAGATCAACCGGCTGCCGCTGGCGTACTTCGACAAGGTGCAGCGCGGCGAGCTGATCTCCCGGGTCACCAACGACATCGACAACATCACCCAGACGATGCAGCAGTCGCTGTCCACCGCGCTGACCTCGGTCCTCACCGTCATCGGCGTCCTGGTGATGATGTTCTCCATCTCCTGGCAGCTCGCCCTGGTCGCGCTGGTGTCCATCCCGCTGATGGGTGTCATCTTCGGGATCATCGGCCCGAAGTCGCAGAAGGCGTTCGGCATCCAGTGGCGCAAGGTCGGCCGCCTGAACGCGCGCGTCGAGGAGTCCTTCTCCGGGCACGCGCTGGTCAAGGTCTTCGGCCGCCGCCAGGACTTCGCGGACCGGTTCCGCGACGAGAACGAGGAGCTGTACAAGGCGTCGTTCCGGGCGCAGTTCCTGTCCGGGATCATCTGGCCCGGCATGTCGTTCGTCGGGAACCTGACGTACGTCGGCATCGCGGTGCTGGGCGGCGTGATGGTCGCCAACGGCACCATGCGGCTCGGCAGCGTGCAGGCGTTCATCCAGTACGCGCAGATGTTCACCCAGCCGCTGTCCGAGCTCGGCGGCATGGCCGCGGTCGTGCAGTCCGGCACCGCGTCCGCGGAGCGGGTGTTCCAGCTGCTCGACGAGGAGGAGCAGCGCCCCGACGACGCCGACGCGCCGAAGCCGGTCGCCGGCGACGGCACCATCGAGTTCGACCGGGTGTCGTTCTCCTACACGCCGGACAGCCCGCTCATCACCGACCTGTCGTTCTCCGTGCGGCCCGGCCAGACCGTGGCGATTGTCGGCCCGACCGGCGCGGGCAAGACCACGCTGGTCAACCTGCTGATGCGGTTCTACGAGCTCGACGGGGGCCGGATCCTCGTGGACGGCCAGGACATCGCGACCCTCACCCGGCACGACGCCCGCGCCCGCACCGGCATGGTGCTGCAGGACCCGTGGCTGTTCGCCGGCACGATCCGCGAGAACATCCGCTACGGCCGGCAGTCCGCGACCGACGAGGAGATCCTCGAGGCGGCCCGCGCCACCTACGTGGACCGGTTCGTGCACTCGCTCCCGCACGGGTACGACACCGTGCTGGAGGAGGACGCGGCCAACCTGTCGGCGGGGGAGAAGCAGCTCATCACCATCGCGCGGGCGTTCGTCGCCCGGCCGTCGGTGCTGATCCTGGACGAGGCGACCTCCTCGGTGGACACCCGCACCGAGCGGCTGCTGCAGCAGGCGATGGCCACGCTGCGACAGGGCCGGACCTCGTTCGTCATCGCGCACCGGCTGTCCACCATCCGCGACGCCGACTTGATCCTCGTCATGGAGCAGGGCGCGATCGTGGAGCAGGGCACGCACGACGAGCTCGTCGCCGCCGGCGGGGCGTACCACCGGCTGTACCAGTCGCAGTTCGCCGGCGCCGTCGTCGAGGCGGACGCGTGATCCGCGGGCCGCTGGGCCGCGTGCCGACCGCGGTGCTCGCGGCGGCGACCCTCGTGCTGGGGTTCGCCGTCGCGCAGGGCACCGGCGTGCGGGCCCTCGGCGGGCTGGTGCTCGTGCTGGGCGTCGCGTGGTGCGGCTGGCGGTCGCTGCCCGCGGCGGGCTGGCTCCGGGTGGCGGCCGTGGTCGTCCTCGGAGCGGTGTGCTTCGTCGGCGCGCACGTGCTGGCCTCGGGCATCGGGGCGTGGCCGTCCGTGCTGCTCGCCGCCGCGGTGCTCGCGGGCGGGACCTCGCTGCTGGTCGACCGCGGCGGACGGCCCGTGGCGGCCCGCCCGGCCTGATCCTCCGGGGCGTCAGGCGCGCGGCGCCGGCACGGTGCTCGCCGAGGCGGCGGTCGCTGACCGGGAGGCGGCGGCCGCGGAGGCGGCGGCGGCGCCCTCGGCGGCTCGCGTCGCGTCGTGCCGAGCCAGGGTGCGCAGCCCGGCGCCGACCTCCGTCGCGAGGTCCAGCGCGTGGTCGACGAGCGACGCGGCCCGCAGCCCGTCGGCCAGCGCCACCAGCTGCCGGGCGAACCCGTCCGGCGACACGTCCGGCGCCGCCCAGCCCCGCGCCTGCAGGGCCCGCAGCAGCGCGGCGCACCGGGAGGCGGCCGCGGCGCGGTGCCGCCCCGCCCACGCGTGCGCGGGGTGCCCGGGGTCCGAGGCCGCCGCGGTGGCGCTCACGTGCAGCCGCACGAGGTGCCCGTCCGACGACCACCGCGCCACCACGCCGGCCAGCGCGGCCGCGGGGTCGGCGGCCTCGGCCACCCGGGCCTCGTCGAAGGCCGCCAGCGTGCGGGCGTCGGCGTGGTCCAGCGCACCCACGAGCAGGTGGTCCCGCGACGGGAACAGGTACAGCACCTGGGCGTCGCTCAGCCCGGCGCGCCGGGCCACCTCGGCCAGGGTGAGCTGCGGGTGGCCGACCTCGGCCACGAGGTCGTACGCCGTCCGGGACAGCAGGGCCATGCGGTCGCGCGTCCGGCCGGAGGAGCCGCGGGGCGCGTGCGGGACCGGCATGACCAGGACCCTACCGACGGTGCGCCGTCCCGGCCCGCCGAGCGCGGGGACGACCGGCGCGCCCCCGCACCCCCGCACCCCGAGTCCACTCCGCGGCCTCGAGGTCGTCCGCTCGTGGCGAGGTCGTCCGTCGCAGGTGACGACCTCGCGGCCG
>JAPSIJ010000249.1 GCA_031178805.1 Cellulomonas sp.
CGGCGAGCGGCCGGCCGACGACGCGGCGCGCGACGACGAGCGTCACGGCGAAGTGGACGGCGAACGCGGACGTGGCGACGACCTGGATCGCGGCGAGGACGGCGGGCTCGTCGGCGAGGTACGCGACGACCCGGACGACGAGGTTCGCGGCGGCCATGGCCAGCCCGACGAGCGAGCTGACGACGTAGACGCGGCGCAGCCCGGGCCGCCGGTGCCAGTCGCGCGGGCCGCCGGCCACGCGGTTCACCATGAAGCCCGTGAGCGGCCGGCCCGCCGCGAACGCCACGACGTAGGCGAGGACGAAGACCACGGGCAGCGCCATGCTGGGCAGGAAGAAGGCGCGTGCCTCGCCGGCGACGGCGGCCACCGTGGCGCACACCGCGGCCACGAGGAGCCCGGCGACGGCGGCACCCGGCGGCTCCCGGCGGACGAGCCGGACCGCGGTGGCCGACACCGCCGTGACCGCGAGGGCGGCGAACGCCGGCACCAGGCCCGCGGCCGCGTCGGTCGCCACGAAGGCGACGGTCGGCGCGGTGGCGACGGCCAGCCCCACGGGCCCGCCGAGGCGCTCGAGCGTCCGCCGGGCCGTGGCGCGGGCGGCGGACTCCGCGACGGGGTCGGGCAGGTCGAGCAGCCGGCGGGCCGTCGCGCTGACGCCGCCGGCGGGGCTGCTCGGGACGGTGTGCTCGTGCCGCGGTGCGCCCACGGCCAGGTGCTGGGTCATCGGGTCTCTCCTCGGTCGGTCGGGCTGTGCGCCCAGCCTCCGGCGCCCGCCGGACCGCATCCAGGGCCCGCCGATCCGCCCCTGGCGCAGCGTCGCCGGCGCAGCGGGGGACGGGCAGGCCCTGGCTGCGCGGGCACGGGGACGGTAGGAACGGGGCACCGGACCGGAAGGGCGTGGACGAGTGATCGACCGAGCAGGGCTGGCGGAGTTCCTCCGCAGCCGACGGCACGCGATGCAGCCGCAGGACGTGGGCCTCCCCCGGGGGCGGCGCCGACGCACCGAGGGGCTGCGCCGGGAGGAGGTCGCGGCGCTGTGCCACATGTCGACCGACTACTACGCGCGGCTCGAGCGCGAGCGGGGGCCGAGGCCCTCGGAGCAGATGATCGCGTCGATCGCGCAGGGCCTGCACCTGAGCCTCGACCAGCGCGACCACCTCTTCCTGCTGGCGGGGCACCGGCCGCCGGCGCGGGGCCCGCTCAGCGAGCACGTCAGCCCCGGCCTGCTGCGCATCCTCGACCGGCTGACGGACACCCCCGCCGAGATCGTCACGGAGCTGGGCGAGACCCTGCGCCAGACGCCGCTCGGCGTGGCGCTCACCGGCGACGCCACCGCCCACACCGGGCCCGCCCGGAGCATCGGCTACCGCTGGTTCACGGACCCGGCCGCGCGTGCGCTGTACGCGCCGGAGGACCACGACCGGCTCTCCCGCGTCTACGCCTCGCACCTGCGCCGGCTCGTCACGCTGCGGGGGCCGGACTCCCGGGCCGCCCGGCTCGCGGAGCTCGCGCTCGCCCGCAGCGAGGAGCTGCGCGCGCTGTGGGACGCGCACGAGGTCGGCGTGCGGATCGACGACGTGAAGCGGTTCGTGCACCCGCAGGTCGGCCGCCTCGAGCTGCACTGCCAGACGCTCGTCGACCCCGAGCAGCAGCACCTGCTGCTCGTCTACACCGCGGTGCCCGGCACCGAGAGCTACGAGCGGCTGGAGCTGCTGTCGGTGGTGGGGGCGGAGCCGGTGGGCTGACCCGCCCGCGGTGCCCCGCAGTGCGGCGGGTCGACCTGGTCCGGCCGAACTCCGTCAGCGGTGCTCGTCCACCGAGCGGGAGCTGCTCAGGGACAGTGCGCCGGCGCCCACGAGGAGCCCGACGGCGACGGCGAGCGTCGTGTAGACCACGCGCTCGCCGTGGAAGAAGGAGGCGACGAGGTCAGCCGGCCACGCGCCGTCGGGCAGCACCGTCGTCACGAGGACGGCGATCAGCGTCCCGACGACGGCCGTGCCGACGCTCGTGCCGACCTCCTGCGCGGTGTCGTTCAGCGCGGCGCCCAGGGACGTGCGGTTCTCCGGCATGGCGTCGACGAGGGCGACCGCGCAGATGGTCATGACGGTCCGCAGGCCGAACGTGAAGGTGACCATGAGGGCGGCGACGGCGAGGTAGCCGTGCTCGACGCCCCAGGCGAGGCCGCCCAGCGACCCGGCGAGGAACGCGGTGCCGACCAGGCAGGCGACCCGGTGGCCCCAGCGCGTCGCGAGTCCCTCGGAGAGCGGCGTGGCGAGGACCATCGTCGCGATCAGCGGCAGGTTGGCGAGGCCGGCGCGCACGGGGCTCCAGCCGTACGCGTACTGGAAGTGCAGGATCAGGCCGAACATGACGCCGGCCATGGCGACCGAGGTGCCGACCTGCGCGAGGGCGGCGCCGCGGACGACGCCGTCGCGGAAGACGGCGAGGTCGAGCATCGGGTGCTCCGTCCGGCGCTCGTGCCGCACGAAGCCGGCGAGCGCGAGCACGGCGCCGGCGCCGGAGCCCCAGGTCCACGGTGACGCCCAGCCGTGCTCGACGCCGCTGGTCGCGGTGAAGCAGGCGAGCCCGATGGCGGCGATGCTGAGCAACGACCCGGGCAGGTCCAGCCGGTCGTCGGTCAGGCCGGCGGGGTCGTCCGCCGCGACGCCCCTGCGGACGCCGAGCCACGCCACCAGCGCGATCGGGGCGTTGACCAGGAGCAGCCACTGCCAGCCGACGTGCGCCAGGGCGGTGCCGCCGAGCACCGGTCCGAGGATGAACCCGCTCATGCCGACGACGATCATCACCGTCATCGCCCGCATCCGCAGGTCCTGCGCGTCGAACAGGCGGAACACGAGCGAGTTCGTGATGGGCGCCATCGCGGCGGCGGCGACGCCGAGCGCGGCGCGCAGCGCGATGAGCTCGCCGGACGTCGAGACGCCCGCGGCCAGGAGGCTGACCAGACCGAACGCGGCGAGCCCGACGAGCAGGACGCGCCGGCGGCCGATCCGGTCGGCGGCGGCGCCGGCCGTCAGCAGCAGCCCGCCGAACGTGAGCGAGTACGCGCCCGTGACCCACTGCAGCGCGGTGGTGCCGGCGCCGAGGTCCCGGCCGATGGTCGGCAGCGCGATCGTGAGCAGGGTGTTGTCCACCATCTCCACGAAGAACGCGAGGCACAGCGCGGACATCGGGATCCACGCGGCGCGGAGGGAGGGGTAGGTCCGCCGGAGCGACGGTGCGGCGAGAGCTGACATGGCCGGTCCTTGTCTAGAACGGCGTTCGGTTATCGAACGACGTTCCATACGCTAGAACGGTGTTCGGTAGAGTGCAACCATGAGCGAGGACGAGGTCGCCGACGGCGCGGCGCGGAGCGGGTCGGCGGAGACAGGCCGGCGGCGCGGCGGGGCGCGGGCGGCGAGCGGCCGCCGGCGTTCCTCGCACTCGATGGCGGCGGTCGTGGCGGAGGCCGTGGCGCTGCTGGACGAGGCGGGGGAACCGGGGCTCACCTTCCGCGCACTCGCGGCGCGGCTCGGCGGCGGCGTCGGGAGCATCTACTGGTACGTGTCGAGCAAGGAGGAGCTGCTCGAGCGCGCGGCGGACCACGTGCTCGCCGACGTGGTCGCGCAGACGGCGCACGTGGGTGCGACCGAGGACCCGGTCGCCGCGCTGCGCGAGCTCGCGATCGCCTTCTACGCGGCGACGGTGCACCGGCCGTGGCTCGGTGCGTACTTCCTGCAGGACACGGGCACCCAGCCCAACGGGCTGACGCTGTACGACCGGATGGGCCAGCAGCTGATGCGCCTGGACCTGACGCCCCGGCAGCGGTTCGACGGCGTGGCGGCGGTCATGGCGTACGTCGTGGGCGTGGCGGCCGACCGCGGCCAGGACCCGCCGCCGGAGGTCCGGGACGGCCGCGTCGAGCGGGACGCGTACGTCGCCACGTTCCGCGCGGGCCTGCTCGCGCTGGACGAGGGCGACTTCCCGTTCCTGCACCACGTCGCCGAGGAGTTCGCCGCGCACGACGACGCGGAGCAGTTCCGCGCCGGGCTCGACCTGCTGCTGGCGGGCATCCGGCTCCAGGCCGGTCTGCCGTCCTGACGGGAATGCCAACCCCCTCGTCGTAGTTGAGCCAGACGGACTCAAGTTCACCGACGCCGAGTTGCCAGGAGCGCGGCCGCGTCGCAGACTTGAGCGCAGCAGGCTCAAGGCGCCACCGCCCCGCCCGGGACGGCCGAGCGCCCGACGACGCAGCACGACGAAGGAAGAGGCACAGACATGGCACGAGCAGTCGGCATCGACCTGGGCAC
>JAPSIJ010000250.1 GCA_031178805.1 Cellulomonas sp.
GGCTCCGACGCGGAGGCCACGCCGGTCGACGGCGGCACGCTGGTCTACGCCACGGGCGACGCGGAGCCGACCTGCCTCGACCCGCACGTGGGCGGCAACTACCCGCAGGCCCTGATCAGCACCCAGTACCTGGAGCCGCTGGTCGGCCGGGACGCGGACGGCACGATCCTGCCCTGGCTGGCCACGGAGTGGACCGTCAGCGAGGACGGGCTGACCTGGGACTTCACCCTGGCGGACGACGTCACGTTCACCGACGGCACGCCGTTCGACGCCGAAGCGGTCAAGGTCAACGTCGAGCACCTGCAGGACCCGGACACGGGCTCGTCCACCGGGTACCTCGCGGTGCAGAAGGTCGCCTCGGTGGAGGCCGTCGACGCCACCCACGCCCGCTTCCACCTGACCGAGCCCGACTCCGCGCTGCTGGAGTCGATGAGCCAGCAGTGGACCGCCATGCAGTCGCCGGCGGGCATCGCGCGCGGGATGGACGCCAACTGCGCGGCCCCGGTCGGCACCGGCCCGTTCGTGGTCGAGGAGTGGACCCCGCAGCAGCAGGTCCGGCTGGTCCGCAACGACGACTACGTCTCCCGCGACCCGCAGGCCGAGCACGACGGCGCGGCGTACCTCGACGAGATCGTCTGGCGGTTCATCCCCGACGCGGCGACCCGGTACGCGGCGCTGCGCTCGGGCGAGGTGCAGGTGATCGACAACCCGCAGCCCGACGCGATCGCGCAGGCCGACGAGGGCGGCGACATCGGCCACGTGGACGCCCCGCGGCCCGGCTCGTCCAACCGGATCGAGCTGAACAGCGCGCAGCCGCCGTTCGACGACGTCCGGGTCCGCGAGGCGTTCGTCCGCGCGGCCGACCCCGACCCGGGCATCGAGACCCTGTTCGCCGGCACCACCACGCGCTCGTACTCGCCGCTGTCCAGCGTCGAGCCGGTGGCGTACGGCGACGAGGAGCTGTTCGCCACGGACGTCGACCGGGCGGAGGAGCTGCTGGACGAGGCCGGCTGGACCGAGCGGGACGACGAGGGCTACCGGACGAAGGACGGGCAGCGCCTGACGGTGCGGTTCCCGGTGAGCACGAACCAGTCGGTGGCGGCGGAGCAGTCGCTGTTCGAGCAGATCCAGGCCAACGCCAAGGCGGTCGGCTTCGAGGTCGTCCTCACGCCGCTGGACCTGTCCGGCTGGTACGGCGCGCTCGGCGCCCACGAGTACGAGGCCGTCTCCGCGCCGTACACGAAGGTCGGGCCGGACGTGCTGCGGATCCTGTACCACTCGGAGGGCACCGTGCCGGCGCCGAGCGGCTACTTCGCGAACCACGCCGGCGTCACCGACCCGGAGCTGGACGCGCTGCTGGACGAGGCGTCGGCGACCACCGACGAGGACGCCCGCGCCGACCTGTACGGCCAGGCCCAGCAGATCGTGCTGGAGGGGTACTACATCCTCCCGCTCTACGACCAGCAGAACCACTTCCTGACCAGCGGCGTCACCGGGATGCGCACGCTCGACACCGTGTCGACGCCGACGTTCCTGGACGCGCGGCTGGCCTCCTGACGCCGGTGCGCCGCCCGGTGCCGCGCGGGCCCGCGTGGGTGCGCTGGCTGCTCGGCCGGCTGGCGTCGGCCGTCCTGGTGGCCTGGGTGGTCGCCACGGTGGTGTTCTTCGCGCTCCGGGCGGCCGGCGGCGACCCCACCGAGGCGATCCTCGGCGGACCGGGGTCGCAGGCCGGTCCCGACGCGGTCGCGCAGGCGCGGGAGCAGTACGGGCTCGACCGGCCGCTGGTGGTGCAGTACCTGGTGCAGCTGTGGCAGGTGCTCACCCTCGACCTCGGGACCTCGTACGCCCGGAAGGTGCCGGTGGCGGACCTGCTGGTGGAGCAGCTGCCGGGCACGCTGCTGCTCGCCGTGCTGTCGCTCGCCCTCGCCTGGGCGCTGGCGCTGGCCGTGGCGACCGCCGCGGTGCGCGTCACGGGCCCGGTCGGCCGGGCGTGCGCCGCGGTGCTGCGGGGCGTCGAGGTGGTCGCCGCCGTGGTGCCGCACTTCTGGCTCGGCGCCGTGCTGATCGTGGTGTTCTCCTCGACGCTCGGCTGGTTCCCGGCGACCAGCAGCGGCACCGACCCCGCCGGCCTCGTGCTGCCGACGGTCACCCTCGCCGTCCCGGTGGCCGGGTTCCTCGGCCAGGTGATGCGCGACTCGCTGACCGAGGCGGAGGCGGCGCCGTTCGCCACCAGCGCCCGGGCGCGCGGCGCGTCGCCCACCCGGGTGCTCTGGCGGCACACCCTGCGGCACGGGGTGCTCCCCGCGGTGTCGCTGTCCGGCTGGGCGTTCGGCTCGCTGCTCAGCGGCGCCGTCGTGGTCGAGACGCTGTTCGGGCGCCCCGGGCTCGGCCGGCTGCTGCTGGACGCCACCATGCAGCGCGACGTGCCGGTGGTCGTCGGCGCCGTCGTGGTGGTCGCGGTGGGGTACGTGCTGGTGATGCTGCTGGTCGACGTCGCGGAGCGGCTGCTGGACCCGCGGACCCGGACCGCCGCGGCGGCCGGTGCGGGGACGGGCGGCGGTGCTCGCGGCGCCGCCGTGCCGCGCGCCGGGGAGCCGGCGGTGCTCGGGTGACCGCCGCGACCGCCGCGACCGCCCCCACGGGCGCCGGCGCCCCCGCCCGGGTGCGCGCGGTGCTGCGCGGGCTCGGCGTCCCGGGCGTGCTCGCGGCGCTCGCGGTGCTGGGGATGGCCGTCGCGGTGCTGGCGCCCGGCTGGCTGGCGCCCGGCGACCCGAACGCCATCGACCCGCGCGCGGGCTTCGCCGAGCCCGGGGCCGCGCACTGGCTGGGCACGGACGAGTCCGGGCGCGACGTCTGGACCCGCGTCGTGCACGGCGCGGCGGCGTCGCTGGGGATCGGCGCCGCGGCGACCGGCATCGGCGTCGGCGCGGGGCTGGTGCTCGGCTTCGCGGCCGGCCTGGGCCCGCGGTGGCTCGACGCGGCGGTGAGCCGGGTGCTCGAGGTGCTGTTCGCGCTGCCGACGCTGGTGCTCGCCCTGCTGCTGGTCGCGGTGCTCGGCGCCGGCGTCGAGGCGTCGGTGCTGGCGGTCGGCGCGGCCACCGCGCCCGGCTACGCGCGGATGCTGCGGGCCCGGGTGCGGTCGGTCGCGTCCAGCGGGTACGTCGAGGCGGCCCGGCTGGAGGGGCACGGCCCCGTCCGGGTGCTGCTGCGGCACGTCGTGCCGAACACGCTGTGGCCGCTGGTGTCCGTGGCGACGCTCGGCATCGGCCAGGCGGTGGTGTGGGTGTGCGCGCTGAGCTTCCTCGGCCTGGGCACCCTGCCGCCGTCCCCGGAGTGGGGGGCGATGCTGAACGCCGGCCGGGTCTACATCGACACGGCGTGGTGGCTGACGGTGTTCCCGGGCCTCGCGATCACGGTGACCGCCGCGGCGCTGACGGTGCTGGGCCGGCGGATCGGGGAGGTGGCGGCGTGACGGACGGGCCGGTGCTGGACGTGGCCGGGCTGCGCGTGGCGTTCCCGCGCGGCGGCGAGGTGCTGCACGGCGTGGACCTGCGGGTCGCGGCGGGCGAGTGCGTCGCGGTGGTCGGCGGGTCGGGCGCGGGCAAGTCCGTGCTGGCGCGGACGCTCGTCGGCCTCGCCGCCGAGGGCGCCCGGGCCCGGGTCGCGGCCGACCGGTTCCGGCTGCTGGGCCGCGACGCCGCCGCCTTCGGGCCGCGGCAGTGGCGGGCGGCGCGCGGCCGGGACGTCGGCCTGGTGCTGCAGGACGCGCTCGGCTCCCTGGACCCGCTGCGCACGGTCGGGGCGGAGGTGGGCGAGGCGCTCGCGGTCCGCCGGCCGCGCCCGTCGGCGGTGGACCGGGCGGAGCAGGTGATCGCCGCGCTCGCCGAGGCGGGCCTGCCCGACCCGGCGGTGCGCGCCCGGCAGCGGCCCGGGGAGCTCTCGGGCGGGATGCGGCAGCGCGCGCTGATCGCCTCGGCGGTGGTCGCGCGGCCGCCGCTGCTGGTCGCCGACGAGCCGACGACCGCGCTGGACGCCACCGTCGCCGCCCGCGTGCTCGGCCTGCTCGCCGACCTGCGGGACGCCGGCACGGCGGTCGTCCTGGTCACGCACGACCTCGGTGCGGTGGCGCGGGTGGCCGACCGCGTCGTGGTGCTGCGGGACGGCGTCGTCGTCGAGGAGGGGCCGGTCGCCACGGTGCTCGCCGCCCCGAGGTCGGCGTACACCGCGGAGCTCGTCGCGGCCGCGCGGCTGGCCGGTGGTCCCGGTCCGGTGCCGGAGCCGGG
>JAPSIJ010000251.1 GCA_031178805.1 Cellulomonas sp.
TCACCCCCTCGGGTGCAGGCTGCGGACCTCGGCGGCGAACGCCTCTCCCCGCGCGGCGTACGAGGAGAACTGGTCCATCGAGGCGCACGCCGGCGCCAGCAGGACGGTGGTGCCCGCGGCGGCGCGCGCGTCCGCCAGGCGGCGGGCCTCGGTCACGGCGCGGGACATCACCGTCCCAGTGTCACCGGGATCCACCCGGACGACGGGGACGTCCGGGGCGTGTCGGGCGAGCGCGTCGGCGAGCGGCGCCGCGTCCACCCCGATGAGCACCACGCCGTGCAGCCGGTCCGCGCGCGCCGCGACGAGGTCGTCGAACGTCGCGCCCTTGGCGAGCCCGCCGGCGATCCAGACCACGCTGCCGGGGGCGAACGAGGCCAGCGAGGCCGCCGCGGCGTGCGCGTTGGTCGCCTTCGAGTCGTCGACCCAGCGGACGCCGTCCACCTCGGCGACGGTGGCGATCCGGTGCGCGCCGGGCGCGTAGGACCGGAGGCCGGCGCCGACCGCCTCGGGCGGCACGCCGTGCGCCAGCGCGAGCGCGGCCGCCGCCAGGGCGTCCTGCACCACGTGCGGCGCCAGCCCGTCCGGGCCGGCGAGGTGGGCGAGGTCGTCGAACGTCGCGAGCTCGGCGGCGTGCGTGTGCCGCAGCGCCGCGAAGCCGCGGTCCACCAGCACGTGGTCCACCAGGCCCACCATGCCGACCGGGGGCGCGCCGAGCGTGAAGCCGACCGCGACCGCGCCGTCGGCCACGTCCGCCTCGCGGACCAGGTGCTCGGTGGTCGGGTCGGCGGCGTTGTAGACGCAGGCCACCTCGACGCCGGCGTAGATCCGGCCCTTGTCGGCCGCGTAGGCGTCGAGCGACCCGTGCCAGTCCAGGTGGTCCGCCGCGACGTTCAGCACCACGGCGGCCTGCGCGGCCATCGACGTCGTGTGGTGCAGCTGGAACGACGACAGCTCCACGGCCAGCACGTCGAGCGCCGGGTCCGTCGCCGCGAGCACCACCGGCGTGCCGACGTTCCCCACCGCGGCGGTGCGCCGGCCGGCGGCCCGCAGCACGGCGGCCAGCATCTCGACCGTGGTGGTCTTGCCGTTGGTGCCGGTCACGGCCAGCCACGGCGCGGGGCCGTCGCCGGAGTCGCGGTCGACCCGCAGCCGCCAGGCGAGCTCGACCTCGCTCCACACCGGCACGCCGGCGACCCGGGCCGCCGCGAGCAGCGGGTGCGCCGGCGGCCAGCCCGGGGACGCGACGACCACGTCCGCGCCGGCGAGCCCGTCGCCGGCGAGGAACGCCGCCACGTCGGCCACGTCGGCGTCGGCCGCGCGGTCGTCCACGGTGGTGACCCGGGCGCCCAGCCCCGCCAGCACGTCGCGCGCGGCGCGCCCGGACACCCCGAGGCCGGCGACGACGACCCGCGCCGACGCCAGGCGGTCCCGCGTCAGGTCAGCAGCGTCGCCCACGGTCAGCCCGTCACCCACTCCGCGTAGAAGATGCCGACGCCGAGCGAGACGAACAGCCCGGCGATCAGCCAGAACCGGATGACGATGGTCACCTCGCCCCACCCCGACAGCTCGAAGTGGTGGTGCAGCGGTGCCATCTTGAACACCCGTCTGCCCGTCATCTTGAAGAAGCCGATCTGGATGACGTCGGACAGCACGATGATGACGAACAGGCCGCCGATGATCGCCGCCAGCACCTCGGTGCGGGTGACGATCGACATGCCGGCCAGCGCGCCGCCGAGGGCGAGGGAGCCGGTGTCGCCCATGAAGATCTTCGCGGGGCTGGCGTTCCACCACAGGAACCCGAAGCAGGCGCCGGTGATCGCCGCGGCCACCACCGCCATGTCCAGCGGGTCGCGGGTGGCGTAGCACCGGGCGCCGGCGGTGAGGTTGCACCGCTGGTTGAACTGCCAGACGCAGACGATCACGTAGGCGCCGAACACGATCAGCGACGCGCCCGTCGCGAGCCCGTCCAGGCCGTCGGTGAGGTTCACCGCGTTCGACCAGGCGGTGATGAGGAAGTTCGCCCAGACGACGAACAGGATCGCGCCGATCGTCGCCCCGGCGAACGCCAGGTCGAGCCCGGTGTCCCGGATGAACGAGATCTTGGTCGACGCGGGGGTGCGCATGGTCGCGTCCGGGAACTGCAGGGCGAGCACCGCGAACGTGATGCCGACGAAGCCCTGGCCGACGATCTTCCACCGCGCGGACAGCCCGAGGCTGCGCTGCCGGGAGATCTTGATGAAGTCGTCCAGGAACCCGACCACGCCCAGGCCGGTCATCAGGAACAGCACCAGCAGCGCCGAGGCGCTCGGCACGTTCCCCGAGGCCAGCGCCGCCACCGCCCAGCCGACCAGGGTCGCGAGGATGATGACGACGCCGCCCATCGTGGGCGTGCCGCGCTTGGTGTAGTGCGCGGTCGGGCCGTCCTGGCGGATGAACTGGCCGTACTGGCGCGCGACCAGGAAGTTGATGAACAGCGGCGTGCCCAGCAGGGCCACCACCATCGCGACGCCGCCGGCGACGAGGACGGAGATCACGGGGCCACCTCCGTGCTCGCGGTGCCGGCCGCGTCCGCGGCGCCCGTCAGCAGGTCGCCGAGCCGCCACAGGCCGGCGTCGTTCGAGGACTTCACCAGCACGACGTCGCCGGGGCGCAGCGCGCGGTCGAGGAAGGCCGCCGCGGCGTCCACGTCCTCGACCATCACGACCTCGTCGCCCCAGGAGCCCTCGCGCTGCGCGCCGGCGAAGATGCCGAGCGCGCCCTCGCCGACCACGACGGTCAGGCCGACGTTCAGCCGGACCACCTGCAGGCCGATGGCCTCGTGCTCCGCGCGGGAGTCCGCGCCGAGCTCCATCATCTCGCCCAGCACCGCGACCGAGCGGCGCTCGCGCCCGGACAGCACGGCCAGCGCCCGCAGGGCCGCCCGCACCGAGTCGGGGTTCGCGTTGTAGGAGTCGTCGACGACGGTGATGCCGTCGGGCCGCTCCACCACGTGCATCCGGTGCGGGCTCAGGGCGTCGGCGGCGCTGAGGCCGGCGGCGACGTCCCCGAGCGGGAGGCCCACCGCGAGGGCCGCCGTCGCCGCGGCGAGCGCGTTGCTCACGTGGTGCTCCCCCACCAGCCGCAGCGTGACGTCCGCGCGGCGGCGTGCGGTGTCCCCCTCGACGCGCGGCACCGGGCCGGCGTCCAGCGTGAACGCGGCGCGGCCGGCGCGGTCGACGCGCAGGTCCACCGCCCGGACGTCCGCGCCGTCCGTCGAGCCGAACGTGACGACGGGGCCGGGCGCCTTCTCCGCCATCGCCGACACCCGCGGGTCGTCGGCGTTCAGCACGGCGACGCCGCCGGGCACCAGGCCCTCGACCAGCTCGGCCTTGGCGCGCGCGACCGCCTCGATGCCGCCGAAGCCGTCCAGGTGCGCGTGGCCGACCACGAGCACCACGGCGACGTCCGGCGGGGCGATGTCGGTGAGGTACTGCAGGTGCCCGATGCCCGACGCGCCCATCTCGAGCACCAGGTACCGGGTCCGCTCGTCCGCGCGCAGCACGGTCAGGGGCAGGCCGATCTCGTTGTTGAACGACTTCTCCGGCGCGACGGTGGGCCCGTCGGCGGCGCACAGCTGCGCCAGCAGGTCCTTGGTCGTCGTCTTGCCGACCGAGCCGGTGACGCCGATCACCCGCAGCGGCGTGCCGCCGGGCTCCGCGGCCGCCTCGCGCAGCTGGGCCAGCACGGCGCGGGCGAGGTCGCCGAGCGCGCGCTCGACGTCGTCGACCTCCACGACCGGCAGCGGCACGGGGCCGCCGTCGTCGGGGCCGTCGTGCACCAGCGGGCGGGACGCCAGCACCAGGGCGGCGCCGGCGCGCACCGCGGCGCCCGCGAAGTCGTGCCCGTCCACGTGCTCGCCGGGCAGCGCCACGAACAGCGAGCCCGGGCCGGCCTGGCGGGAGTCGACCACCACGGGGCCGGTCACCACGGTCGCCGGGTCGAGGTCGTCCGGGCGCAGGCGTCCGCCGGTCGCGGCCGCCACCTGCGCCGCCGTCATCGCGATCACGCGTGCTGCTCCTGCGTCCCGCGCTGCGCGCGCGCCGTCCGGGCGGCGTCGGCCGCGAGCAGCACGTCGCGGTCGTTGTACCGGTGGAAGACGCCGGCGATCTCCTGGGTCGGCTCGTGGCCCTTGCCGGTGATGATGATGGTGTCCGTCTCCGTCGCGAGGTCGAGGGCGTCGTGGATGGCCTGCGTGCGGCTGGTCGCCTCGTGCACGTCGGCGAGGTCGGGGCG
>JAPSIJ010000252.1 GCA_031178805.1 Cellulomonas sp.
TGGACCACACCGACGAATTCCACCCCCGACCCGGGGCACCCGGGCGCGCCCTCGGCACCACCAGCGACCACAACCTCGGACCCGGATGCCGCTACCACCACCGCCTCAAGACCGAAGCCGGATTCCGACTCCGCCAGGTCAGCCGCGGCGTCTTCGAGTGGACCACCCCCACCGGACACACCTTCAGAGTCCGACCCGGCACCCGAGAACCCGTCGAACACCTCACCGCCGGCAGGCAACCACCCCACCCACCACCCTTCTAGGTGGCGGCAGCCGTAGACATCAGGCCAGCGTGCCCGCCGCCAGCGGGACGTCCTCCGTCGTCCGCAGCGCCGTCCGGATGACCGCGCGGAGCCCCGCGGCCGCATCCCCGACCCCGAGCGCCGCCGACCCCGCGGGGACCTGCTCCGGCAGCCGCGGCACGTGCACGAACCCGCCGCGCGCGCCAGGCGCCCGGCCGGCAGCCAGCGCGTCGGCGAGGGCGTAGAAGACGGTGTTGCACACGTACGTGCCGGCGGTGTTGGACACCTCGCCGGGCACACCGGCCTCGCGCAGCGCCGCGAGGCACGCCTTCAGGGGCAGCGAGGAGAGGTGGGCCACGTCGCCGCCGGGGACGACCGGCACGTCGACGGGCTGGGCGCCGTCCTCGTCCGGGATGCGCGCGTCCTGGACGTTGACCGCGACGCGCTCGACGCCGACGGCGGACCGCCCGCCGGCCTCCCCGACGCACACGACGAGGTCGGGCCGCACGTCGGCGAGCAGCTCGGCGAGCCGCCGCGGCGCGCGGGCGAACGACACGGGCAGCAGCTCGGCGACGAGCTCGGCACCCTCGGACTCGGCGTCCCAGGCGTCCCGCACGGCCTGCACGGCCGCCCAGGAGGCGTTGACCTCCTGCTGCTCGAACGGCTCGAACCCCGTGACCAGCACCCTCGGCGTGCTCACGGCTGCTCCGCGTCCTGCTCGTCGTGCCGCTCGGCCGCCAGGCGGTCCCAGAGGGCGTCCACCTCGGACCGCAGCTGCCCGGGGTCCCCCGACCCGTCCAGGACGACGTCCGCGACGGCCAGCCGGTCCTCGTCGGACGCCTGGGCCGCGATCCGCCGCTCGGCCTCGCCGCGGTCCATCCCCCGCGTCCGCACGAGCCGCTCGACGCGGAGCACGGCGGGCGTGTGCACGACCACGACGAGGTGGAACGCGTCCGCCCGCCCGGTCTCGACCAGCAGCGGCACGTCGTGCACGACGACCGCGCCGGGGTCGGCGGCCGCCGCGGCCGCCTCGCGCTCGGCGGCGAGCCGCCGGACGACGGGGTGCACGATGCCGTTCAGCCGCTCCCGGGCGCCGGCGTCCGCGAACACGACCGCGGCGAGCGCGGGCCGGTCGAGCGTCCCGTCGGCCGCCAGCACGCCGTCCCCGAACGCCGCGACGACCTCCGCGAGCCCGGTGCTGCCGGGGGCGACGGCCTCCCGGGAGAGGACGTCGTAGTCGACGAGCACCGCCCCGCGCTCCGCGAGCCGCTGGGCGGCCACCGACTTGCCGGCCGCGATCCCCCCGGTCAGTCCGATGCGCTGCATCGACCCATCGTGCCGCACGTCAGCGGACGACGTGCCCCGTGGCGCGCAGGTGGTCCTTGACCTGGCCGACGGTGAGCTGCCCGAAGTGGAACACGCTGGCGGCGAGCACGGCGTCGGCGCCGGCGTCGGCGGCCTCGGCGAAGTGCTCGACGGTGCCGGCGCCACCGCTGGCGATGAGCGGGATGCGGACCTCGCGCCGGACGTCGCGGAGCATGGCGAGGTCGAACCCGGCCTCGGTGCCGTCGGCGTCCATGGAGTTGAGCAGGATCTCCCCCGCACCGAGCTCGGCGGCGCGGACGGCCCAGGCGACGGCGTCGATGCCGGTGCCGCGCCGGCCGCCGTGGGTGGTGACCTCGTAGCCCGAGTCGGTGCGGGTGTCGCCGGTGACGCGCCGGGCGTCGACGGAGAGGGTGAGCACCTGGCTGCCGAACCGGTGGGCGATCTCCGCGATCAGCTCGGGCCGGGCGATGGCGGCGGTGTTGACGCCGACCTTGTCGGCGCCGGCGCGCAGCAGCCGGTCGACGTCGTCGGCGGAGCGCACGCCGCCGCCGACGGTGAGCGGCACGAACACCTGCTCGGCGGTGCGCCGCACGACGTCGTAGGTGGTCTCCCGGTCGCCGGAGGACGCGGACACGTCGAGGAAGGTGACCTCGTCGGCGCCCTCGCGGTCGTAGCGGGCGGCGAGCTCGACGGGGTCGCCGGCGTCGCGGAGGTTCTCGAAGTTGACGCCCTTGACGACGCGGCCGGCGTCGACGTCCAGGCAGGGCACGACCCGCAGGGCCACGGACACGGCTACTCCCCCTCGGGTGCGGCGGTGGCGCCGGGCGCGGCCGCGTCGGCCGGCGCGCGGGTGGCCAGCAGGTCGATGACGAACACGATGGTCTGCCCGGCGAGCTCCTCGCTCTGGGTGGCGCCGAGGGCGTAGGACGGGGGCACGACGACCATCACCTGGCTGCCGACGGCCTGCTCGACGAGCGCCTCGGACCAGGCGGGGACCTCGGACAGCGGGAAGGTGGCGGGGCTGCCGTTGGTCCAGGTGGAGTCGAAGGCCTCGCCGGTGGACCAGACGAACCCGGTGAACTGCACGGTGATCACGTCGCCCTCGGCGACCTGGTCGCCGGTGCCGCGCTGCAGGGGCTGGACGACGAGGTCGGTGGGCGGCTCGGTGCCGGTGGGGGCGAGCGACGGGGCGCCGTCGTCGTCGAGGGTGACGGCGGGCATGCCCTCGCGGGGGGCGACGGGCTCGCCGGCCGCCCGGGTCGGCAGGACGTCGAGCACGGTGACGGTCGGGTAGGACGAGGCGGCGCCCTCGGAGGCGGGGCTGATCTGCAGCAGCCGCGCGCCGACGTTCTGGCCGGAGAGCGTGGCGTACAGGTCCTTGCCGAGGTCCTCCTCGGTGAGCATCCGCGGCGTGGGGCTGGAGGTGTACGACTCCTTGACCAGGGAGGCGTCGGAGGCGTCCTCGAGCCAGAAGTCGAGCAGCACGGGGCGGCCGTCGACGAGGTCGGGTCCGGTGCCCTCCCAGACCACCTCGCTGGTGGGCTCGGGCACGCGCAGCGGCGTCGGGTAGGTCACGGTGGGGGCGCGCCCGGGCTCCCCGGACACGACGACCTCCGGGGGCGCGGGTTCGGGGGTGGAGCACCCCACGAGCAGCAGCGCCGCTGCGGCGCACGCGGCCACGAGACGTCGCACATCGATCCTTCCGAGCGTCCGGCACGTTCGGCGCCCACTGTACGGGGCCGGACCGTGCCCCCAGGACGCCGGACCAGGTCACCGGTGGTGCGGCTCGGTGCAGAGGTCGTGCAGCGCTCGTGCGCGGCCGCCGCCGCCCCCGCTCACATGGACTCGATGAGCCGCTCCACCCGGTCGTCGACGTTGCGGAACGGGTCCTTGCACAGCACCGTGCGCTGGGCCTGGTCGTTGAGCTTCAGGTGCACCCAGTCGACGGTGTAGTCGCGGCGGGCCTCCTGGGCGGCCTGCACGAACTCGCCGCGGAGCTTGGCGCGGGTGGTCTGCGGGGGCACGGACGTCGCCTCGAACACCTCGACGTCGGTGGTGACGCGCTCGACGAGGCCGCGCTGGGCGAGCAGGTTGTACAGCCCCTCGGTGCGGGAGATGTCGTGGTAGGCCAGGTCCATCCGGGCGACGCGCACGTCGGACAGGTCGAGGCCGTGCTTGGCGCGGTAGCGCTCGATCAGCCGGTACTTGATCACCCAGTCCAGCTCGCGCTCGACGAGGGACAGGTCGCCGGTGCGCAACGCCCGCAGGCCGCGCTCCCAGAGCTCGAGGACCTGCTTGACCTCGGGCCCGGTGTCGGTCTCCGCCGCGACGAACTCCTGCACCCGGCCGAGGTACTCCTCCTGCAGGTCCACGGCGGTGACGGTGCGGCCGGTGGCCAGGGTGACGGGGTGGCTGCCGGTGATGTCGTGGCTGATCTCCCGGATGGCCCGGATCGGGTTCTCCAGGGTGAGGTCGCGCATGGGCAGGCCGGCCTCGACGAGCCGCAGCACCAGGTCGGTAGAGCCGACCTTGAGCATGGTGGTGGTCTCGGACATCGACGAGTCGCCGACGATGACGTGCAGCCGGCGGTAGTGCTCGGCGTCGGCGTGCGGCTCGTCGCGGGTGTTGATGATCGGCCGGGAGCGGGTGGTCGCGGACGACACCGACTCCCAGATGTGGTCGGCGCGCTGGGAGAGGCAGAA
>JAPSIJ010000253.1 GCA_031178805.1 Cellulomonas sp.
ACGCACAACACCGCGATGGGCTGCGCCGCCGACTGGGACCCGGCGTGCCCCGAGGCGCAGCTCACCGAGCGCCCGGACGGCGTCTGGGCCGGGACGGTCACGCTGCCGCCGGGCGACTACGCCTACAAGGTCGCCCTCGACGGTGCCTGGGACGTGTCCTACGGGGTCGGCGGCGTCGCCGGCGGGCCGGACGCCACGTACACCGTGCCCGGCGACGCCCCGGTCGACGTGACCTTCTACTGGGACCCGGTGTCCCACGACTTCCAGAACACCGCCCAGGGCCCGGTCGTCACGCTGCCGGGGTCCTACCAGAGCGAGGTCGGCTGCCCCGGCGACTGGCAGCCGGACTGCCTGGCCACGTGGGCGAAGGACCCGGACGGCGACGGCGTCTACGAGTGGACCACCACGGCGATCCCCGCCGGCTCGTACCAGGTCAAGGCCGCGCACGGCCTCGGCTGGGACGAGAACTACGGCCAGGGCGGCGCGCCGGGCGGCGCGAACTACACCTTCAGCACCGGCGACGGCGAGCAGGTCGCGTTCCGGTACGACATCGTGAGCCACGTGCTCGACATCGAGGTGGCGAACCCGCCGCTCGCCGGCAGCGGCCAGCAGGCGGCGCACTGGGTGCGCGCGGACCTGCTCGCCTGGCCGCGCGACCTGCTCGGCGGCGCCGACCCGGCGGACCTGACGTACGCGCTGCACCACGCGCCGGACGGCGGGCTGGCCGCGACCGGGGGCGGGGTGCGGGCCCCGGCCGGTGCCGGCTCGGTCCCGCTGACGGTGGACCCGGCCGGGCTGCCCGCCGACGTCCGTGCGCAGTTCCCGGCGCTCGCGGACGCGGTCGCGCTGCGGGTCGGCCCCGGGGCGGACGTCGCCGCGCTGCTCACCGGGGAGGTGCAGGTCGCGCAGGGCGACGGCACCGCGCTGACCGCCTGGACCGGGGTGCAGCTGCCCGGGGTGCTGGACGACCTCTACGCGGGCGCGGCGGACGCCGACCTCGGCACGACCTGGTCGGGCGGCGCGCCGACCTTCCGGCTGTGGGCACCGACCGCGCGCGACGTGACGCTGCTGCGCTGGGCCGCGGGCACGGACCTCGCCGCCGCCCCGGAGCGGGTCGCCGCGACCCGGGCCGACGACGGGACGTGGTCGGTCGCGGGCACCCCGGAGTGGTCCGGGGCGCGGTACCGGTACGAGGTGGAGGTGTACGTCCCGGCGGAGGGTCGCGTCGTCACCAACACGGTCACCGACCCGTACGCGGTCGCGCTGACCCTGAGCTCCACGCACGCCGTCGCGGTGAACCTCGCCGACCCGGCGTACCGGCCGGAGCAGTGGGCGACGACCCCGGCGCCGGCGGTCGCGCAGGCCGTGGACCACACGATCTACGAGCTGCACGTGCGGGACTTCTCGATCGGCGACCGGACCGTCCCGGAGGCGGAGCGCGGGACCTACGCCGCGTTCGCCCGCGACTCGGACGGCACCCGCCGGCTCCGGGCGCTCGCCGACGCCGGCCTGACCACCGTGCACCTGCTGCCGACGTTCGACATCGCCTCGATCGAGGAGGACCGCGCCGCCCAGCTCGAGCCCGCGGGCGACCTCGCGTCGTACGCGCCGGACTCCGAGCAGCAGCAGGCCGCGGTCGACGCCGTGCGCGCCGGCGACGGCTTCAACTGGGGCTACGACCCGTGGCACTTCAGCGCGCCCGAGGGCTCGTACGCCCTCGCACCGGACGGCGGGCAGCGGGTCGCGGAGTTCCGCACCATGGTCGGCGCCCTGCACGAGATGGGCCTCGGCGTCGTGCTGGACCAGGTGTTCAACCACACCGCCGCCAGCGGGCAGGACGAGAAGTCGGTGCTCGACCGGGTCGTGCCGGGGTACTACCACCGGCTCGACGCGACCGGCGCGGTGCAGACCAGCACCTGCTGCCAGAACGTCGCCACCGAGCACGCGATGGCGCAGAAGCTGATGGTCGACTCCGTGGTGACCTGGGCCCGCGACTACCGCGTCGACGGCTTCCGGTTCGACCTGATGGGCCACCACTCGCGGGAGAACATGCTCGCCGTCCGCGCGGCGCTGGACGAGCTGACGCCCGCCGAGGACGGCGTCGACGGGTCCGCGGTCTACGTGTACGGCGAGGGCTGGGACTTCGGCGAGGTCGCCGGGAACGCCCTGTTCGAGCAGGCCACGCAGGGCCAGCTCGGCGGCACGGGCATCGGCACGTTCTCCGACCGGCTGCGCGACGCGGTGCACGGCGGGTCCCCGGTGGACGGCGCGACGATCTTCCAGCAGGGCTTCGGCACCGGCCTGGGCACCGACCCGAACGGGCGGCCCGCGGACACCGGCGACCCCGGCAGCGTGAACGCCGGCACCCCGCAGGAGCTCGCCGACCTCGGCCACGCCACCGACCTGGTCCGCCTGGGCCTGGTCGGCAACCTCCGGGACTACGCGTTCCCGACCTCGACCGGCGCGGTGCTGCGGGGCGACCAGATCGACTACCGCGGCGCGCCCGCCGGCTACGCGGACTCCCCGGAGGAGGTGGTCAGCTACGTCGACGCGCACGACAACGAGACGCTGTTCGACCTGCTGACCCTCAAGCTGCCGCAGGCCACCGCGATGGACGACCGGGTGCGGATGAACACCGTGTCGCTCGCCACCGCCGCCCTCGCGCAGACCCCGGTGCTGTGGCACGCGGGCACCGACCAGCTCCGGTCCAAGTCGCTGGACCGGAACAGCTACGACTCCGGCGACTGGTTCAACGTCCTGGACTGGTCGGGGCAGGACAACGGGTTCGCCCGCGGGCTGCCCGGCGCCTGGGACAACGAGGAGAAGTGGCCCCTGCTGCGCCCGCTGCTCGCCGACCCGGCCCTGAAGCCCGGGCCCGCGCACATCGCGACGGCGCGGGCGGCGGCCGAGGACCTGCTGCGGCTGCGGTTCTCCACCCCGCTGTTCCGGCTGGGCGACGCGGACCTGATCCGGCAGAAGGTCACCTTCCCCGACGCCGGGGCGGCCGCCCGGCCCGGGGTGGTCGTGATGCACGTGGACGACACCGTCGGCCCCGACGCCGACCCCGCGCTGGACGGGATGCTGACCGCGTTCAACGCCTCGCCGGAGGCGGTGACGCAGACGCTGCCGGCGCTCGCCGGCCGCGCGTACGCGCTGTCCCCGGTGCAGGCGGGCGGCGCCGACGCGGTGGTCCGCGGCACCACCTGGGACCCGGCGACCGGCACGCTGACCGTGCCGGCGCGCACGGTCGCGGTGCTGGTGGAGGCGCAGGCCGACGAGCCCGGCGGCCCCGGGGACCCCGGCGAGCCCGGGGAACCCGGCCCCGGCGGGCCCGGCACCCCGCAGGACCCGCGCGTGGACCCCGTGCCCGCCGACGCGGCCGCGGGCGGGCCGGGCGGCTCGGGCGTGCTGGCCGTCACCGGCGCGGACCTGCTGCTGCTGGTGCTGCTGGCCGTGGCGGCGGCCGGGGGCGGCGCGGCGCTGCTGCGGGCCCGGCGGCGGCGGTCCGGCGGGGCCGGTCTGCCATGATGCACGCACCCGCCCGGGCGCACCGCCGCGCCGCACGGACGGCAGAGGGAGGTGGCGGATGCGCCGCGGGACGAACCTGCCCCGGATGGGCGACTACAACCAGACGGTCGTCCTGGACGTCGTCCGCCGGGCCGGCGGGGGACTGGCCCGCGCCGAGGTGGCCCGCCGCACGGGGCTGTCGCCGCAGACCGTGACCAACGTGGCGCGCCGCCTGCTCGACCTCGGCCTGGTGGTCGAGGAGGGCGAGGCGGCGCGCCGCGGCCCGGGCCGGCCGGGGACCCTGCTCCGGCTGAACCCGGTGAGCCGGTTCGCGGTCGGCGTGCACCTGGACCCCGCCACGATGACGTTCGTGCTGCTGGACCTGTCCGGCTCGGTGGTCGCCCGCGCGCACGCGCCGACGCCGGTGCCCGAGGACCCCGAGGCGGTGGTCACCGGGCTGGTCGCGGAGATCGAGGGGCTGATCGCCGGGGCGGGGGTGGACCGGGAGCGGGTGCTGGGCGTCGGCATCGCGGCGCCCGGGCCGATCGACGTCGAGGCCGGGGTGGTGCTGGACCCGCCGCACCTGCCGGGCTGGCACGACGTGCCGCTGCGCGACGCGGTCGCCGAGCGCACCGGCCTGCGGGCGGTGCTGGACAAGGACGTGATCGCGGCGGCCTCCGCCCACCTGTGGCACCCGGGCGGGCACACCTCGGACTTCGTGTTCTGCTACCTCGGCACCGGCGT
>JAPSIJ010000254.1 GCA_031178805.1 Cellulomonas sp.
GGCGAACGGCCGGCGAGCGGCGGGTGACCGTCGGCGCGCGCGGACCGCGGCGGGGTCCCGGCGGACGTAGACTCGTGCCCTGTCTGGCAGTAGCGCTGTGGCCGCCCAGGACCGCGCGGACCCCGCGCACCCGGGGCACGGTGATGGTGCGGCCGTCGACCACCACCGCGCGCGTCCCGGGCCGGCCTGTGCCGACCGGGACGTTCGGTCCGAACCGTCTGTCACGAAAGGCCTAGGCTTTCCCCCATGCGTAGAGCGAAGATCGTCTGCACCATCGGCCCCGCCACGGAGTCCGCCGAGCAGATCCAGGCCCTTGTCGACGCCGGCATGGACGTGGCGCGGCTGAACCGCAGCCACGGCGAGACCGAGGTGCACAAGCGCGTGTACGACAACGTGCGCGCCGCGGCGAAGGCCTCCGGCCGGTCCGTCGCCGTCCTGGTCGACCTCCAGGGCCCGAAGATCCGCCTCGGGCGGTTCACCGAGGGCAAGCACGTCCTCGCCGAGGGCGACACCTTCACCATCACCACCGAGGACGTCCCGGGCACCAAGGAGCTCGTCTCCACCACGCACAAGGGCCTCGCCGACGACGCCCGCGTGGGCGACCCGCTGCTGATCGACGACGGCCGCGTGCTGGTGCGCGTCACCGCCGTCGAGGGCCCGCGCGTCGTCACCCGCGTCGAGGTCGGCGGCCCGGTCTCGAACAACAAGGGCATCAACCTGCCCGGCGTCGCGGTCTCCGTGCCCGCGATGAGCGATAAGGACGAGGAGGACCTGCGCTGGGCCCTCCGCACCGGCGCGGACATCATCGCGCTGTCCTTCGTCCGCAACGCCGCCGACTACGACGACGTGCGCCGGATCATGGAGGAGGAGGGCCGGGTCGTCCCGGTCATCGCCAAGATCGAGAAGCCGCAGGCCGTCGAGAACCTGGCCGAGATCGTCGACGCGTTCGACGGCATCATGGTCGCCCGCGGCGACCTCGGCGTCGAGCTCCCGCTGGAGCAGGTGCCGCTGGTGCAGAAGCGCGCGGTCGAGCTCGCCCGCCGCAACGCCAAGCCGGTCATCGTCGCCACCCAGGTGCTCGAGTCGATGACGAACAACCCGCGCCCGACCCGCGCCGAGACGTCCGACTGCGCCAACGCGGTGCTCGACGGCGCCGACGCGGTCATGCTGTCCGGCGAGACCTCGGTCGGCGAGTACCCGATCGAGACCGTCCGCACCATGGCGCGGATCATCGAGGCGACCGAGGAGATGGGCCGCGAGCGGATCGCGCCCCTCGGCTCCACCCCGCACACCCGCGGTGGCGCCATCACCCGCGCGGCCGCCGAGATCGGCGAGACGCTCGGCGTGAAGTACCTCGTCACCTTCACGCAGTCGGGCGACTCCGCGCGCCGGATGTCCCGCCTGCGCTCGTCCATCCCGCTGCTGGCCTTCACCCCGACGCCGTCGGTGCGCAACACGCTCTCGCTGAGCTGGGGCGTGCAGACGTACGAGGTGCCGCAGGTCGAGCACACCGACGCGATGGTCCAGCAGGTGGAGCACACGCTGCGCGCCCAGGGCCTGGCCGAGGTCGGCGACTACGTCGTCGTCGTGGCCGGCACCCCGGTCGGCGTCGTCGGCTCGACCAACTCGGTCGTCGTGCACAAGATCGGCGACGACGCCTCGGGCCGCATCGCCTGACGCACCGCGTCCCGCACGTCGAGGGGCCCCGCAGCCGAGCGCTGCGGGGCCCCTCGCGCGTGCCGGCTGGGACCTCCGCACCTCGCGCGCGGCGGTCCGGGGGTGTGTCGTGGGCGGTATGACGACACACCGCGCGGTGCGCGCGATCGGGGTCACGGCGGCTGCGGCCGCCGGCGGCGCACTCGCCCGCCGCCGCGCTCTCGGGCTGGGCGGCACCCCCGCGGAGCGGGACGCCGCACTGCCCGGCGACGACGTGCTCCCGGCCGCCCGCCTGGTCTCGACCCGCGCGATCACCGTGCGCGCCCCGGCGGAGCGGGTGTGGCCGTGGCTGCTGCAGCTCGGCCAGGGGCGTGGCGGCTTCTACAGCCACGACCGCCTGCAGCGGCTCGCCGGGCTGGGCATCACCAGCGCCGATCGCGTCGAGGCCCGGTGGCAGGGCCTGGCGGTCGGCGACGAGGTCCGGCTGGCCCCGCAGGTCCCCCTGGCGGTGGCCCGGCTCGACGCCCCGCGCGCCCTGGTGCTCGTCGGGGCCGGGCCGTCCTCGCCGGTCGAGGACGCGCCCCCGTTCGACTTCGTCTGGGCTTTCGTGCTCCGGCCGGGAGCCGCGGGCTGCCGCCTGGTCGTGCGCGAGCGGTACGGGTACCGGGAGCCGTGGGTGCGGCTGGTCGTCGAGGGCCTGTCCGCAGCGAGCGCCGTGATGACCGCGCGGATGCTGCGCGGCATCCGGGACCGGGCCGGGGCGCAGCGGCGCTGACCACCGCGCCGCGGGCCCGCGGGTGCTCGGCGCGCACCGGCCGCCGCCTCGGCATAGCGTCGGCTGGACCGAGGAGAGTGGGCCGCGCACGGTCGCGGCCGGCGAGAGGAGCGGGTGTGGACGGGGTCGCGGTGCTGCAGGACGGGTTCGGCCGGATCGGGGAGATCGCCCACGGCGTGCTCGACGGGCTGGGGGAGCGGGAGCTGACCGCCCGCCTGGGGCCGGAGTCGAACACCATCGCGTGGCTCGTGTGGCACCTGGCGCGCGTCGAGGACGCCCAGGTCGCCGACCTCGCGGGCACCGAGCAGGTGTGGACCGCGCAGGGCTTCGTCGAGCGGTTCGGCCTGCCGTTCGACCCGGGCGCGACCGGGTACGGCCAGAGCCCCGAGGAGGTCGGGCAGGTCCGGGCCGACGCGGCGCTGCTGGGCGCGTACCTGGACGCGACCCGCGCGGCCACCGACGCCTACCTGGAGCGACTGTCGGAGGAGGACCTGGCGCGCGTGGTGGACGAGAGCTGGGACCCGCCGGTGACCGCCGGCGTGCGGCTGGTCAGCGTGCTCGGCGACGTGCTCGAGCACGCCGGGCAGGCGGCGTTCATCAAGGGCGTCGTGACCAGCGGCTCCTGAGCGCGCGGGGCAGACTGTCCCGGTGCGTGTCGAGCCCGTCAGCCCCGAGGTCCTCGTCGAGCGGCTGGTGGACCGGGTGCTCGACGGGCTGGCCGCGGACGGTGCGCCCGGCCGGCGCTGGCGGGTGCTCCTCGACGGCGCGCCGCCCACCGGGCCGGGCGGCCTCGCCGACGCCCTGGTCGAGCCGCTGCGGGCCCGCGGGCACGCCGCGGTCCGCGTCCGCGCGGACGACTTCCTGCGGCCCGCGGGCGTGCGGTACGAGCACGGCCGGGAGGACCCCGACGCCCTGCTGGACGACGCCCTGGACGGCGGCGCGCTGATCCGCGAGGTCCTCGACCCCCTGGGGCCCGACGGGGACGGCACCTACCTGCCGGCGCTCTGGGACGCGCGCCGCGAGCGGTCCGCGCGCGCCACCCGCCGGCCCGCACCGCCGGGCGCCGTGCTGCTGCTGGACGGCGGGTTCCTGCTGGGCCGGTGGCTGCCCGCGGACCTGACCGTGCACCTCGCCGTCCGCCCGGCGACGCTCACGCGGCTCACGCCGGCGGCGGAGGCCTGGCGGCTCGCCGCCGAGGAGCGGTACCGCGCGGAGGCGGACCCGGAGGGCACGGCGGACGTGGTCGTGCGGGTGGACGACCCGCGGCGGCCGGGCTGGGTCCTCGAGCGCTGACCCCGGCCGCCGACACCCCGCTGGTGACGCCTCCTGACCAGGGCGGGCGCCCCGCTGGGGCGGCGGCGGCGGCGGGTGGTGCGGGGGACGGCGCGGGCGCATGCTGAGGTGCCGGCACGTGCCGGCGACCAGGAGGAGGCCGGTGATGGACGCGACCAGCCCGCGGTCCGCGGAGTACGACGCCTTCGGGCCCTGGGTCGACCCGGTGACCACCCCGGACGAGGTCCCGCGGCTGTACCGGGACCACCCGCTGGACCTCGCGGCGGCCCGGCTCGTGCTCAAGGTGCCACGGGACATCGCGCGCCGGGACGCGACCCCGGAGATGGACCTGTACGACCACCTGCTCGTGCTGGGCGAGGACCGGCTGACCGTGCTGAGCCGCCGCACCGGCGCGGCGCCGGAGCCGGGCCGCGGCTACGACGTGCGGGAGATCCCGTACAACCGCGTCGCCGGGGTGCGCACCGCCGTGGACCTGCTGGACGGGCGGCTGACCGTGCACGCGCTCGCCGGCCCGCCCGTCGCGGTGC
>JAPSIJ010000255.1 GCA_031178805.1 Cellulomonas sp.
GCGGTGGCCTCCTCCAGGCGGCGGGTGGCGCGCAGGGCGGGGCTCTCGTCGACGGACATCGGACTCCCTGGGGGCTCGGTGCGGGGCTTCACCCTCGAGCATCGCCCCGCGGGGCGGCCCCCGCACGGCGAGCGGACGGCGGCCCGGATGCGCGCTCACCAGCGCGGCTGCATGCTGGTGCGGCAGTGCCGCGTCGAGCACAGGCGCACGTGACCGACCGGCCGGAGGGGCGCAGCCCACCCGGACCCGGACGCCCACCGACAGGGGGACACCCGCCATGACCGCTTCCACCCCGGCTCGCAGCTCCGCCACCACCGTCCGGCAGCCGCACCAGTGGCTGGCCCTGGTGATCGGCATCGCGTACCTGGTCGTCGGACTCGCCGGCTTCCTCGTGACCGGCTTCGACGGCTTCACCGAGCACGACCACTCGCAGACGCTGCTGGGCTTCGCGATCAACCCGCTGCACAACATCGTGCACATCATCATCGGCCTCGCGGGCATCGCCCTGTGGTCGACCCCCAGCCGGGCCCGCACCTACGGCTGGCTGCTGTTCATCGGCTACGGCGCCACGTTCGTCTACGGCCTGATCGTCGCCGACAACCCGGACGCCAACATCCTCAACATCAACGGCGCCGACAACGGCCTGCACATCGTCTCCGCCCTCGCCGGCCTGGCGATCGCGCTGTGGCCGCGTCGCGACCGGGACGCCCGGACCGGCCGTGCCTGAGCACGCCTGACCGCGCCGCGGACCCGCGTGACCTCCGCGACCGACCGCCTCGCCGACGTCGGCGGTGCCGGGCTCAGCGCCCTCACCGCCGGCGTCGGCGTGCTGCGTCGCGCCCCCCGGCCCCTGCACCCGCGCGGCGTGGTGCGCCACGGCACGCTCGTCGTGGACGACGCCGGGGCACCGGGGGCGCGCGAGCTCGGCGCCCCGCTCGTCGTCCCCGTCCGGACCCGGGTCTCCCGGTCGGTGGGTCTGCCCGCGCCGCTGCCCGACGTGTTCGGCGTCGCCCTGCGCTGGGAGCACGACGGCCGGGACCACGACCTGCTGCTGTCCAGCACCGGGCTCGGCCGGCTGACCCGGTTCCTGCTGGCACCGCGCCGCCACCCGCAGTCGGGCGCGCTCGGCACGCTGATGCCGTTCCTCGACGCCGACGGCCGCTCGGTGCTCGTCGCCGCCGTGCCCGCGCCCGGCGCCCCGCCGGACGGCGGCGTGGACCTGATCCTGCTGTCCGCCCGTGCCGGCGGGCCCTGGCAGCGCCTCGGCCGGCTGGTCTGCCCCGCCCGTCCCGACGACGCCGACGACCCGGCGCTGCGGTTCGACCCCGTGCTGCACGCCCCCGCGGGGCTGCGCGTGCCCGGCTGGGCGGCCCGGCTCCGCCGCCCGTCGTACCGCACCGCCCGCGCCGGCTGAAACCCGCACCCTCTTGTGAACCATGTGGTTCACCGTTACGGTGAACCACATGGTTCAGCATGACGTGCTCGACGGGGTGTTCGCGGCCCTGTCCGACGCGACCCGGCGCGACGTCCTCGTCCGGCTCGGCGACGGCCCGGCCACCATCGGGCAGCTCGCCGCACCCCACGGCATCACGCTCACGGGCATGACCAAGCACGTGCGGGTGCTCGAGGACGCGGGCCTGGTCGTCACGGAGAAGGTGGGGCGCAGCCGGCAGTGCCGCCTCGGCACGGAGCGGCTCGACGACGCCCAGGCGTGGATCGGTCGCTACCAGCGCCTGTGGGAGCGCCGGCTCGACGGCCTCGAGGCCTTCTTCACCCTGCAGCGCGGGCGCGAGGAGGCGTCCCGCGACGAGGCACCACCCACCGGAGGACGACCGACATGAGCACCGACACCGACCTCGAGCTGCGCGCGTCGCGGCTGCTGCCCGCCACGCCCGACGAGGTCTTCGACGCCTACACCGACGCCGACAAGCAGCGGATCTGGTTCTCGATCCTCGACACCGAGCCCGGCGTCGTCGAGATCGAGGTGGACCTGCGGGTGGGCGGCCGGCAGGTCGCCGTCTGGGGCCCGAACCGCGACGAGCTGTTCCGGGAGACCCAGACGTTCCTGGAGATCGACCGGCCGCACCGCCTCGTCACCGAGTCGGTCGGCAGCGACCCCACCGGCGCCACGATGACGACCCGCGTGGTCGTGACCTTCGAGGCCGCCGAGGGCGGCACCCTGATGAGCGTGGTGCAGAGCGGCTTCCCCGACGCCGGCACCCGCGACTTCTTCGCCGAGCACGCCTGGTCCGGCGCGTTCGACCGCATCGCGGCCTACCTCGCCGGGGCCTGAGCGGTCCCGCGCGCGGCGGACCCGCCGGTCGTCAGGACCGCGGGTCCGCCGCGCCGTAGCGCAGGCCGTCCACCACGAGGTCGAGCAGGCCGCGCACCTGCTCCGCCCACCGGTCGGAGTCGGGCACGTTCCAGACGCCGCCCATCGCCAGCATGACCTGCTCGCCGTCGACGTCCGGCCGCACCGACCCGTCGGCGCGCCCCGCGTCCAGCAGCAGGTCGAGCGCCGCGATGATCCGGTCCCGCGTCTGCCCGAACAGCGGCGAGTCGGAGCCGACGGCCGTCCGCAGCGCCGCCCCCATGCCCCGCTTGGCGGCCGCGTACCGCACGAACCGGCCCATCCACTCCCGCAGCGCCTCCACCGCGAGCCGCCCGTCCAGCAGGGCCGGCGCCGCGTCGCACAGCTCGGAGACCTCCTGCCGGTAGGCCGCCTCGAGCAGCGCGCCCCGCTCCGGGAAGTGCCGGTACAGCGTGCCGATGCCGACGCCCGCGCGCTGCGCGATGGCCTCCAGCGGCGTGGCGCCGTCCTCCGCGAGCGCCTCGGCGGCGACCTGGAGCAGCCGGGCGCGGTTGCGGGCGGCGTCGGCGCGCAGCGGCCTCTCGGTGCGCCCTGCGGCCGGTGATGTGTTCACGGTGCGGTTCCCCTTGCGATCCGGAGGTCCCTCCGGTTAGAGTCGTGGAGCGAAACGGAGGCTCCTCCGTTCCAGGGTACGCCGCCCGCCGACCGCCGTCGACGCGGCCCCGTACCCCGCACGTCGCCCGGCCCCGGCCGCGCCGCGCCCGACCACCCGGGCGCCGCCGCGGACGCCGCCGCGGCCCCACCCGCTCAGGAGGCACCCATGGCCAGCACCTTCCACGGCCTCACGTTCGACGCCTACGACGCCCACGCCGTCGCCCGGTTCTGGGCGGCCGCGCTCGGCCGGGACCTGGCGCCCGGCGCGACGCCCGAGCACGCGGAGATCGCCGCGGCCGACGGCGCCCCGCGGCTCGTGTTCGACCAGGTCCGCAGCGGCGGCGTCGTCCGCAACGCGCTGCACCTCGACCTGGTCACCACCGACCTGGAGAGCGAGTCCGAGCGCCTGGTCCGGCTCGGCGCCCGGCGGCTCGGCCGGGTCGGCGGGGCGGCCCGCTGGGTCAGCCTGACCGACCCCGAGGGCAACGCGTTCGACCTGATCCCCGCGGCCTGACGCCCGCCCCGCATCACCCGCACGGATGAACGTGCTGGTCCGGGAAGCGCCTTCATCCGGTTTGCCCTAGTTTGCGAGTGCCGTCACCGGCGACGGCCTCGACACCGCGCTCGCACCCGAGCCGACCGACAGGGGACCACCATGACCACGCCCTACGGACAGAGCCCGACCACGCCCGGCCCGACCGCCGCCACCGGCACCCCGGTGCTGTCGATCATCACGTTCGTGCTGTCCGCGATCGCCGTCCTGTTCCTGCCGATCGTGTTCGGCGTCGCCGGCATCGTCACCGGCATCGTCGCGGTCGTCCGCAAGGAGCGCCTGGGCAGGATCGCCCTCGTCGTCGCGGTCGTCGCGACGATCGTCGGCTTCGCCCTCGGCGCCCTCGTGATGAGCCAGATGAGCTGACCCCGCACCGTTCCGGATGCGGGGCCGGGCCGTCCGTGGGACGGTTTCGGCGTCTGAACTGCGACATTGGAGGTGCCTGATGGGATTCTTCGCTTTCCTTCTGCTGGGTCTGATCGCCGGTGCGATCGCGAAGGCGATCCTCCCCGGACGCCAGGCCGGTGGCTGGTTCATCACCCTGCTGCTCGGTGTGGTGGGCGCTCTGCTCGGCGGCTGGCTCGGCAGCGTGCTCTTCGACGCCCCGCTCGAGGAGTTCTGGTCGATCCAGACCTGGCTGCTCGCCATCGGCGGCTCGATCGTCGTGCTGCT
>JAPSIJ010000256.1 GCA_031178805.1 Cellulomonas sp.
GCGGTCAGCACGTCGTCCGCCCGCCGGAGCTGCTCCGGCAGCGACGCGCGGGCCTGCGCCACCAGGTCCAGCAGCTCCGCCCGGCTGACGAGCACGGAGGCGGACATCGGCATCGCCCGGGCGGCCTGCACGGCGCCCTCCAGGGCGTCCAGCGCCGCCGTCAGGTCGTCCCGGCGGCTCGCGGCCGACGCGGCCGTCGCGCGGGGGGTGGGCTCGGTCATGCGGGGCTCCCGTCCGTGCCGGCCGCGGCGAGCGCGGCCCGGACCGCGGCGGCGACCGCCGGGGTCACGAGGTCGTCGATGGGTCCGCCGTGCCGGGCGACGTCCTTCACGATGGACGAGGCCACGTGCGACAGCGCCGGGTCCCCGACCACGAACGCCGTCTCCACGCCGGACAGGTGCCGGTTCATCAGGGCCATCGGCAGCTCGGCGTCGAAGTCCGCCCCGCCGCGCAGCCCCTTCACCACGAGGTCGGCGCCGAGCGCGCGCAGCTCGTCGGCCAGCAGCCCGGTAGACGAGGTGACGCGCACCCCGGGCAGGTCCGCCACGGCGTCCTCGATCAGCGCGACCCGCGTCGCCACGTCCAGCAGCGGCCGCTTGGCGGCGTTGTGCGCGACGAGCACGACCACCTCGTCCGCGAGGCCCCGCGCACGGCGCACCACGTCCAGGTGGCCGAGCGTGACGGGGTCGAACGAGCCGGGGCACACCGCGAGGACCACGGGGCGAATCTACCGCCGGGCCGCGCCGCCGGGCTCGCCGGGCACGTCGCGCGGCGCGTCGGCGGGGGTGTCGCGGGGCGCGTCGGCGGGGGTGCGGCGCGGTGCGTCGGCGGGGGTGTCGGCGGGGGTGTCGGGGTCGTCGGCCGGCGTGTCGGACGGCTCGTCGTCCTCCGGCGCGTCCTCGTCCTCGCCCTCCGGCGCGTCCTCGGCCGGGCTGCGGGCGCCGAGGTGCACCGCGGTGTCCCCGTAGGTGCGCGTGTCGAACCCGTGCATCCCCTCGGGCCACGGCGGCTCCCCGCTGCGCGCGGACCGCTCCACCACCACGACCGACTCCGCCGTCAGCGCCGGCACCAGGTCGGCCAGCACCCGGGCGAGCGCCGCGTCCGGCACGTCGTACGGCGGGTCCAGCAGCACCAGGTCCCACGGCGCGACCGCGGGCCGGGCCGTGTACGCCTCGACCTTCTCCCGGACGACGTCCACCCGGTCGCGCAGGCCGAGCGCCGCGACGTTCTTCCGGCAGACGTCCGCCGCGACCCGCCCCAGCTCGACGAGCACCACGTGCGCGGCGCCGCGGCTCGCGGCCTCCAGCCCCAGCGCGCCCGAGCCCGCGTACCCGTCGAGCACCCGCGCGCCCTCGACGGCGTCCAGGTGCTCCAGCCGGGAGAACAGCGCCTCCCGCACGCGCTCGCTGGTGGGCCTCGTGCCCTGCGGGGGCACCGCCAGGGTCCGCCCGCCGACCGAGCCGGCCACGATCCGGGTCACGCACGCCTCCGCTTGTCCGCCTCGGCGGCCTCGGTGGCCTCCGACAGCCGGTCCATCATCGTCGTCGTGCTGGTGCTCGTGCCCACCGCCACGGCGATCGCCGAGACCGCCACCTGCACCACCAGCACCGCCGGGACCACCGTGCCGAGCACCACGCAGATGATCACCGGCACCGAGCCCAGCACCGCGACGTCCGGGCCGCGCGACAGCACGCCCATCACGCCGGCGGGCAGCGCCCCGGCGGGGGTGGCGATCAGCGGGCCCTCCCAGTTCGGCGCCGGCCGGTACGCCGCGCGCAGCGCCGCCGCCGCCCACACCGGCGCCGACGCCAGCCCGAGCAGCAGCCACGGCAGGACGTCGCCCTCCCAGCGGCCGATCGCGGCGAACGCCGCCACCGACCACAGCACCATCGCGACCCCGGGCACGACCAGGCGCGCGCGCCGGACCGACCGCGCGGACAGCGGCAGCAGCCGGTCCACCACGGGCGCCATCTCCGCGCGGCGCGCGCCCTCCCCCGTCGCCAGCATGCCGACGTACCCGCTGACCAGCACCGCGACGACCACGCCGAGCGGGCCGGCGAGCTGCGGCGTGATCACCACGACCACCGGCACGAGCGCCGAGACCACCAGCTGCACCAGGTGCCGCGGCGAGCGCAGCAGCACCGTCAGGTCCGCCACCACGACCGCCGACACCGGCCCGCGCACCAGGCGCATCCGGCGCACGCGCCGCCGGCGCGGGCGGGCCGCAGAGTCCGTCAGCGCGCGGCCGAGCTCCCGGGAGTCCAGCGACACCACCGCGCCCGCGGCCTGCGTCGCCACCGACCCGCTCTCGCGCAGGTCGCGGCCCCGGATCCGCCCGAGGCGGGTGTCCAGCCACCAGCCGAGCCCGGCCACCGCGACCGCCAGCACCGCCAGCAGCCACACCGGCACGTCCGGCAGCGCGGCCAGCCGCCAGCCCGCGAGCGCCGCGAGCAGCGCCAGCAGCGGCGCCGCGGCGATCACCAGGTCGCCCGCCGCGGCGGTGGTCCGGCGGGGCACCCCGCGGCTCTGCAGGTGGCCGGCGAGCAGCACCAGCGCCGCGCACACCAGCGCCGCCGTCCCGCCGAGCCGGAGCACGTGCCCCAGCCCGTGGTCGGCGAGCAGCCCGCCGTCGAGCACCGCCAGCACCGCCCCGCCGACCAGGCCCGCCACCACCGGCAGGCGCAGCGACGCCGGCCGCAGCAGCCCGCGGCGGTCCACCGGCAGCGCCAGCCACCAGGTCGCCTCCGCACCGCCCGCGCCCACCGGGCCCAGCCGCGCCCCGATCGACAGCACCGTGCCCGCGACCACCACGGCGACCACCGCCACGACGGTCGGCAGGCTGATCCCCGTCGGCAGGGCGTGGTCCGGCACGTGCGGCAGCGCGCTGCGCAGCTGCCCGGCGACGCCGAGCGCGACCCCGAACGCCACGGCCAGCATCAGCACCGCGTAGTACACGTCGCCCAGCACCTCGCCGAGCGCGGCGCCCGAGCGCCGGCGCGCGACCGCCGCGGTGTACCGCCGGATCGACGGGGCGCCGGGGACCGGCGTCGACCCGGACCCGGTCCGCACGGCCGGCGCGGGCGCGTCGTCCCACGCGGCGGGGGCGGGTCCCGGGGTGCCGGCGGTCGCCCGGTCGGCGGACGTGACGGCGAACTCGTCCTGCGCCGGCGCGTCCACGGCGTCGCCGCGCCCGCCCGCGTCCGGCCCGCCGCCGCGCTGCCGGCTCACAGCACGCCCGGGCGCAGCGCGTCGACCGCGTCCCCGACGCCCAGCAGCCGGGAGGCGTCGTCCGCGACGAGCACCGCGCGGTCCGCCACGGCGCGCAGCAGCTCCGGGTCGTGCGTGGCGAGCAGCACCGACCCGCCGGCCTGCTTCTCCGCCACCAGCCGCTCGGCCAGGTGGTCCCGCATCGCCACGTCGAGGCGCTGCTCCGGCTCGTCCAGCACCAGCAGCGACCGCGGGCGCACCAGCCCGGCGGCGAGCAGCAGCCGCCGGCGCTGGCCCGAGGACAGCGCGACCGGCAGCGCGGCGGCGTGGTCGGTCAGGCCGAACTCGGTCAGCAGCTCCTCGACCACCGCGTCCGCGCCCTGCACCCCGTGCCCGCGGGCGGTCAGGTACAGGTGCTCCGCGACGGTCAGCGCCGGGAAGTACGCGTCGTCGTCCAGCACGCTCGACACCCGCGTGCGGAAGCCCGTCTCGCGCTCGTCGACCGCGCGGCCGAGCACCTCGACCCGGCCGCCGACCGGCTCCAGCAGGCCCAGCACCGCCCGCAGCACCGTCGACTTGCCGGACCCGTTCGCCCCCACGAGGGCGAGCGCCCGGCCGGGCGGGAGGGTGAACGAGACCGGGGCGCACACCGGCTCCCCGCCGTAGCCGACGAGCAGGTCGACGGCACGGACCACGGGCTGCTGCTTCGACACGGGGAGCAGCCTACGCACCGGCCGGAGGGGGTTTGCCGGGACCTCCGGCGGCGGCCGGCGGGCCCGCTCGGGGGGCGCTCCGGGGCGCCCGCCGGCCGCCCGCGGGCCCGGGCCGCCCCCTGTCAGACCCGCGTCAGGTCCGGTCGAGGAACTCCTCGCGGTCGCCCGCCAGCACCGCCTGGATCGCGGCGTGCAGCTCCGGGTACGTGGTCAGCTCGGGGTCCCGCTCCACCAGCGCGCGGGCCGCCGTGCGCGCCCGCTCGAT
>JAPSIJ010000257.1 GCA_031178805.1 Cellulomonas sp.
GTGCTGGCGCGGCGGCTGGGGCTGGAGCCGCTGCTGATCGGCGCGATGCTGCTGTCGGCGACGGGCGAGGTCGTCCGGTCCGGCACGTCGACGTCGACGGGGTTCCTCGGCTGGTCGGTGATCGCGCTGGCCGGCATGGGCATGGGCAACGTCCTGCTGCCGCCGGTGGTGAAGCGGTACTTCCCGGACCGGATCGGCGTGGTGACGTCGGTGTACTCGGTGACGATGACGTTCAGCACGGCGCTGCCGGCCCTGCTGGCGGTGCCGGTCGCCGAGCGGCTGGGCTGGCGGACGTCGTTGTCGGTGTGGTCGGTCGTCGGCGTGCTGGCGGCGGCGCCGTGGCTCGTGGTCGTGGTCCGCTCGGCCGCCGCCCGGAGCCACCTGGCCGGTCTGCTGCGCCGCGGTCCGGCCACGACCCCCGCGCTGACCTCGCGGCACCGGTCCGGGGGCCGGGTGTGGCGCAGCCCGCTGGCGTGGGGGATGGCGGTGACCTTCGCGATGAACTCGCTCGACTCCTACGCGATGTTCGCCTGGCTGCCGCAGATCCTGGTCGACGGCGGCACGTCGCCGCACGCGGCGGGGCTGTGGCTGTCGGTGTTCGCGATCCTCGGCCTGCCGCCGGCCCTGGTCGCGCCGATCGCGGCGTCCCGGATGCGGAACCCGATCGGCCTGGTCGTCGTGTTCGTCGCGTGCTTCGCCGCGTCCTACGTCGGCCTGCTCCTCGCGCCGGGCGGCCCGGTGTGGCTGTGGATCCTGCTCGGCGGGCTGGGCCCCGGGGCGTTCCCCGTGCTGCTGGCGCTCATCAACCTCCGCACCCGCACGTCGGCGGGCGCCGCGTCGCTGTCCGGCTTCACGCAGGGCGTCGGCTACGCGATCGCGGGCGCCGGCCCGCTGCTGGTCGGCGTGCTCTACGACGCGACGGGCGGCTGGACGGCCGGTCTGCTGTTCCTGCTCGGCACGCTGGTGGTGCTGCTGGTCGCGGCCACGGTCGCGTGCCGGCCGGTGATGCTGGAGGACACCTGGCTGCCGCGGGGCGCGCGACCGCCCGCGTAGCCCGGGGTACCCGGTCGGGGCAGCCCCGCCGTCTCGCTACCCTTGTCCGGTGACCCCCGCTGAGCTCTCCGAGTCCCTGCGCGCCGCCCTCGCGGGCGCCGTCGCCGACGGGACCTTCGCCCTGGACGCCGCCGACCTGCCCGCCACGGTGCACGTGGAGCGACCCCGCCAGCGCGAGCACGGCGACTGGGCCACCAACGTGGCGCTGCAGCTGGCGAAGAAGGCCGGCACCAACCCGCGCGCCTTCGCCGAGGAGCTCGCACGCCGCCTCGCCGACGCCCCGGGCGTCGCGAAGGTGGACGTGGCCGGGCCGGGCTTCCTGAACATCACGCTCGACGCGGCCGCCGCGGGCGAGCTCGCGCGCAGCATCGTCGAGGCGCGCGACGGCTACGGCCGCAACGAGACCCTGGCGGGCGAGTCGATCAACCTCGAGTTCGTCTCCGCGAACCCGACCGGGCCGATCCACATCGGCGGCGTCCGCTGGGCGGCCGTCGGCGACAGCCTGGCCCGGGTCCTCGAGGCCTCCGGCGCCCGCGTCGGCCGCGAGTACTACTTCAACGACCACGGCGCGCAGATCGACCGGTTCGCCCGCTCGCTGCTCGCCCGCGCCAAGGGCGAGGAGGCGCCGGAGGACGGCTACGGCGGCCAGTACATCGCCGACATCGCCGACGCCGTGATCGCCCAGGCCGCCGCGGCCGGCGAGCCGGACCCGCGCACCCTCCCGGACGCGGAGGCGCAGGAGGCGTTCCGCGCCCGCGGCGTCGACCTGATGTTCGGCGAGATCAAGCAGGCGCTGCACGACTTCGGCGTGGACTTCGACGTGTACTTCCACGAGGACACGCTGCACGAGACCGGCGCCGTGGACCGGGCCGTCGCCCGGCTGCGGGAGAACGGCCACATCTTCGAGGCCGACGGCGCGACCTGGCTGCGCACCACCGACTTCGGGGACGACAAGGACCGCGTCATCATCAAGTCCGACGGGGACGCCGCCTACATCGCCGGCGACCTGGCGTACTACCTGGACAAGCGCGAGCGCGGGTTCGACCGCGTCATCATCATGCTCGGCGCCGACCACCACGGGTACATCGGCCGGATGATGGCGATGTGCGCCGCGTTCGGCGACACCCCCGGCGTGAACCTCGAGATCCTCATCGGGCAGCTGGTGAACCTGGTCAAGGACGGCCAGCCCGTGCGGATGAGCAAGCGCGCCGGCACGGTCGTCACGCTGGAGGACCTGGTGGACGCCGTCGGCGTCGACGCCGCCCGGTACTCGCTCGCGCGGTCGTCGGCGGACTCCTCGATCGACCTCGACCTCGACCTGCTGACCCGGGCCACCAACGAGAACCCGGTCTACTACGTGCAGTACGCCCACGCCCGCACCTGCTCGGTGGCGCGGAACGCCGCCGACGCCGGGGTGCGCCGCGAGGACGGCTTCGACGCGTCGCTGCTGGACCACGAGTCCGAGGCGGTGCTGCTCGGCCGGCTCGCCGAGCTGCCGCGGATCGTGGCGCAGGCCGCGGAGCTGCGCGAGCCGCACCGCGTCGCGCGCTACCTGGAGGAGCTCGCCGGGGCGTACCACAAGTGGTACGACCAGCGCCGGGTGCTGCCGTTCGGCGACGAGCAGGTCTCCGACGTCCACCGCACGCGGCTGTGGCTGAACGACGCCACCCGCCAGGTGCTCGCGAACGGCCTGCGCCTGCTCGGGGTCGGCGCGCCGGAGCGGATGTGACCGCCGCGGAGCCGCTCGGCGTCCCGTGGTCCGCGCACGCGGTCCGCGGGGCGGACGGCGCCGTGCGGGTCGCGGGCGTCGACGTGCGCGACCTCGCGGCCGAGCAGGGCACCCCGGCCTACGTGCTCGACGAGGCGGACTTCCGGGACCGCGCGCGCTCCGTGCGCACCGCTCTCGAGGCGGCGTTCGGCGCGGTCGGCGCCGGGGTCGACGTCTACTACGCGGGCAAGGCGTTCCTGTCCGTCGCGGTCGCGCGCTGGGCGCACGAGGAGGGCCTGCGGGTCGACACCTCGACCGGCGGCGAGCTCGCGGTCGCGCTGCGCGCCGGCGTCCCCGGGGAGCACCTGGGCCTGCACGGCAACAACAAGTCGGACGCCGAGCTCGCCCGCGCCCTCGAGGCCGGCGTCGGCCGGATCATCGTGGACTCCCTGGGCGAGCTCGACCGCGTCGTCGCGGCCGTGCGCGCCCGCGGGGCCGGTGCGGAGCCCGCGCCCGTGATGGTGCGCGTCACCACCGGCGTGCACGCGGGCGGGCACGAGTACATCTCCACCGCCCACGAGGACCAGAAGTTCGGCCTGTCCGTCGCCACCCCGCCCGGCGGCGGCGACAGCCCGGCGATGACCGCGCTCACCACGGTGCTGCGGCACCCCGAGCTGCGGCTGCTCGGCATCCACTCGCACATCGGCTCGCAGATCCTCGACCCCGCCGGGTTCGCGGTCGCGGCGCGCAGCGTGCTGGCCCTGCGCGCCGAGCTCGCGGAGCGCACCGGGCACCTCGTCCCCGAGGTCGACCTCGGCGGCGGCTTCGGCATCGCCTACCTGCCCGGCGAGGAGGTGCCGGACCTGCCGCGGATCGCGGAGGAGATCGCGGCGGCCGTCGCCGGCGCCTGCACCGAGCTCGGCACCCCGCTGCCCCGGCTGTCCTTCGAGCCGGGCCGCGCGGTCGCCGGTCCGACGACGCTCACCCTCTACACCGTCGGCACCGTCAAGCCGGTGTCGCTCGAGGCCGGCCGTTCCCGGCTGTACGTCGCCGTGGACGGCGGCATGAGCGACAACATCCGCCCCGCGCTGTACGGCGCGCACTACCACGCGGCCCTCGTCTCCCGGACGGGGTCGGCCGAGACCGTGCTGGCACGGGTGGTCGGCAAGCACTGCGAGAGCGGCGACATCGTCGTGCACGAGGTGCAGCTGCCCGCCGACGTCCGGCCCGGCGACCTGCTCGCCGTCGCGGCGACCGGCGCGTACGGGCGGTCGATGGCGTCGAACTACAACCACGTGCCGCGCCCGCCGGTCGTCGCCGTGCGCGACGGCGCGACGCGGGTGCTCGTGCGGCGCGAGACCGAGGACGACCTGCTGGCCCTCGACCTGGGCTGAGTCCGGGAGGGCCGGTC
>JAPSIJ010000258.1 GCA_031178805.1 Cellulomonas sp.
CCAGGTGCCGGCGACCACGCCGTCCACCAGCACGGTCGCCGGCGGCATCCCGTTCCTGCTGGCCAGCGCGGGCCGCGCCCCGGCCGGGACGACGCGCGTGCGGTCGTCGTGGCCGAGCAGCACGTCGTCGAAGTCCGGCAGCAGCCGCACCGGGGCCGGCGCGTCCGCCGGGGGCCGCGGCGCCCCGGGCACGTCCAGCAGGGTGCGCGGGGCGCGCCCGCCGTCGGGGTCGGCGTGCAGCACCGGGACCAGCGCGTCGCCGAGCCGCGCGGCCACGGCCCGCAGGCCGGTCAGGCCGGACCAGCGCTGCGCGTCCGCGACCGTCGCGGGCCCGTAGGCGGCGAGGTACCGGCGCAGCAGGCCGGCGAGCGCGGCGTCCCGCGCGTCGGGGTCCGTCACGTCCGCCACCGGGCGCCCGAACCACGCCTCGGCGGTGGTCCACGTGGTGGCCATCGACGCGCCCCAGACCCCGCGCGGGGTCACCTGGACCAGCGGCAGCACGCCGCGCGCGACGAGGGCCAGCGCGCGCGGGTCCAGGTCCGGCCAGGTCGCCGCCAGCCGCTCGCCCAGCGGGCCGGCGGCGAGCGGACCGTCCGCGAGGGCGTCCCGCGCCGCGCGCGCGAGGTCGTCCAGGTCGAGCTGCCGGGCCACCGGGCCGGCGGTCGCGGACGTCAGCGTCCGGCGGCGCAGCACCGGCTCCAGCAGCGGCCACAGCAGCAGCGCGTCGTCCGCGGTGACCAGGTGCACGGTGTCCCGCAGCAGGGCGAGGCGCGCGACCCGGCGCTCGACCAGCGCGTCGGCCAGGTCCGCGTGCCGGAAGCCCGCGACGCGCGCGTGCAGGGCGCCGTACGCCGACGTGGGGTTCTGCGACTGCAGGGCCACCAGGTGGGCGACGACGTCCACGGCGGGCTGCGGCGTCCGGGCGGCGAGGTGCTGGCGGGCGAGCAGCGCGCGCCCGAGCTCCCGGGTGGTGACCTGCTCGGGGCTGCTCACGCGCGCCACCGTACGCCCGGCCGGGTCAGAGCCGGCCGGCGGCCTTCAGGGCCAGGTACGTGTCGGCCAGCCGCGGCGCCAGGTCGTCGGGCAGCGCGTCCACGACCTCCAGGCCGTGGCTGCGCAGGCGCAGCGCCACCGCGGAGCGCTCGAGCTCGGTGCGCTCGGCGGCAGCCGCGTCGAACAGCGCGGCGACGTCCTCCCGGCCGGTGCGCAGCCGCTCCACCTCGGGGTCGCGCACGGAGGCGAGCACCACCTGGTGCCGGGACGCGAGCCGGTCGACCACGCCGAGCAGGCCCTGCTCGACCGCGGCCGGGTCGAGCGCGGACAGCAGGACGACGAGCGCCCGCTGCGAGAGCCGCTCCTGCACCTGCGCGACGATCCCGGGCCAGTCCGCCTCGACCAGGGACGGCTCCACCCCGGAGAGGGCGTCGGCGACGGCGGGCATCAGGCGGGGCCCGGAGACGCCGGCGACCCGGGCGCGCACGGTGCGGTCGAACGCCAGCAGCTCGACGCGGTCCCCGGCGCGGGAGGCCAGCGCCGCGAGCAGCAGGGCCGCCTCGACCGACGCCTCCAGCCGCGGCTCCTCGCCGGTGCGGGCGGCGCTGGTCCGGGAGGTGTCGACGACGATCAGCACCCGGCGGTCGCGCTCCGGGCGCCAGGTGCGGACCACGACGTCGGACCGCCGGGCGCTGGCCCGCCAGTCGATCGAGCGCACGTCGTCGCCGATGACGTACTCGCGCAGCGAGTCGAACTCCGTCCCGGCGCCGCGGATCTGCACGGCCGCCCGGCCGTCCATCTCCCGCAGCCGGGCCAGCCGGCTGGGCAGGTGCCGGCGGGAGGCGAACTCGGGCAGCACCCGCAGCGTGCCGGGCACGTCCAGCGACGCCTGGCGCCCCGCGAGGCCGAGCGGCCCGAGCGTGCGGATCGTCACGCGGTCCGCCCGCAGGTCGCCGCGGCGCGACGGCCGCAGCGGGGTGTCCAGCCGCCGCGACTCGCCGGTCGGCAGGTCGAGGCGGTGCCGGTTCTGCTCGGCGTGCGCCGACGGCTGCCAGGCGTCCCGGACCAGGGCGCGCAGCCGCCGGGCGCCGGTGTGCGTGACGGTCAGCCGCGACCGCGCGGGCTCGTGCAGCCGGACCGGGCCGCCGACCTCGCGCCGGATCGCCACGGCGCGCGGCGAGGCGGCCAGGACCGCGTCGAGCACGCACAGCAGCGCCGTGGCCACGGCCCAGACCAGCACCGTCCCCGGCACGGGGACGAGGAGCACCGCCACCGCGCCGGCCGCGGCCAGCACGACCGCGCGCCAGGTGATCGCCACGCGCCCGACCTCAGCGGGGGACCGGCACGGACGCCAGCACGGTGTCCAGCACGGACTCGGCGGTGACGCCCTCCAGCTCCGCCTCGGCGCGCAGCTGCACCCGGTGCCGCAGCGTCGGGTGCGCGAGCGCCTTCACGTCGTCCGGCGTCACGTACGGCCGCCCCGACAGCCACGCCCAGGCGCGCGACGTGGCCAGCAGCGCGGTGGCGCCGCGGGGGGACACGCCCAGCGACAGGGACGGGGACTGCCGGGTCGCCCGGACGATGTCCACGACGTAGCCGAGCACCTCGGGCGCGATCTGCACCTGGGCCACCTCGGCGCGGGCGCGCGCCAGCACGTCCTTGCCCGCGACCGGCCGGACGCCGGCCCGGGCCAGGTCGCGCGGGTCGAAGCCGGCGGCGTGCCGGGCGAGCACCTCGATCTCCTCGTGCCGCTCGGGCAGCGGCAGCGTGAGCTTGAGCAGGAACCGGTCCAGCTGCGCCTCGGGCAGCGGGTAGGTGCCCTCGTACTCGACCGGGTTCTGCGTCGCGATGACCACGAACGGGTCGGGCAGCGGCCGCGGCGTGCCGTCCACCGAGACCTGCCGCTCCTCCATGGCCTCCAGCAGCGACGCCTGGGTCTTGGGGGGCGTGCGGTTGATCTCGTCGGCGAGCATCAGGTTCGTGAACACCGGGCCCTCGCGGAACGAGAACTCGGCGGTGCGCGCGTCGTAGACCAGCGAGCCGGTGACGTCGCCGGGCATCAGGTCCGGGGTGAACTGCACGCGCTTGGTGTCCAGGTCCAGCGCGGCGGACAGCGTCCGCACGAGCAGGGTCTTGGCGACGCCCGGCACGCCCTCGAGCAGCACGTGGCCGCGGCACAGCAGCGCGATCACCAGCCCGGTGACGGCGGCGTCCTGGCCGACGACGGCGCGGCCGACCTCGGTGCGGACGTCGCCCAGCGCCTGGCGGAGCTCGGCCGACGGCTCCAGGTGGCCGGCGTGCGGCGCGGCCTGGTGCTGGGGGGCCGGCGCGGCCTGGTGCTGCGGCGCCGGGGCGGGCGCGTGCGGGTACGCCTGCGGCGGCGCGGCGGGGCCGGGCTGCTGCGGCGCGGACGCCGGGGCGCCCTGCGGCCACGGCTGGGGTGCGGGGTGGTCGGTCACGTGGGGTGAACCTCGCTCTCGAGCTGGTCGAGCCGGCGGGCCAGGGTCTCCAGGCCCGCGTCGGACGTGGGGGGTGGTCCGTACAGCAGGTCGCGCACGTCGACCTCGTCGCGGCCGGCGGCGCGGGCGACGGCGGCGATCACCTCGGGCGCGGCCGCCGAGCGGGGGAGGCCGAGCCGGCGGGCGCACCGGTCCGCCACGCCGGCGCGCAGCGCCGCCGCCGCGTGCCCGTACGACCGGGACGTCCGGTAGAGCCGGCCGCGGCCGCGGGTGGTCTCGGCCGTGCGCACCACCACCGGGAGCCGCTCGGTGACGACCCGGCCGAGCCGGCGGCCCCGCCAGAGCACCAGCGCGGCCAGCACGACCAGGGACTGCAGCAGCAGCACGCCCGCCCAGGGCGGCAGCAGGTCGCCGAGCCCGGGGGCGGCCTCCTCGGTCACCGACAGGTCGGTGGCGGACGGCACGTACCAGACCAGGTCGGTGTGCCGGCCCAGCGTGCGCAGCACCAGGGCGGCGTTGCCGTCCTCGGCGACCCGCACGTTGGTCAGCAGGTTCGCGTCGCCGAGCACGGTGACGCGCCGGCCGTCGACGTCCGAGGTGGAGTACAGGTGCGCCTGCGGCGCGCTGCCGGGCAGCGGGAAGCACAGGGTGGTGCCGGGCGGGACGGTGCCGTCGGTGGGGACCACGCCCGCGCCGGTGGCGGTGACGCTGCCGG
>JAPSIJ010000259.1 GCA_031178805.1 Cellulomonas sp.
TCGCCGCGCTACCCCGGCGGCCTCGCGCTGCGGTTCGCCCGGGTGCTGCGGTACCGGGAGGACAAGGCGGCCGCGGAGGCGGACACGATCGAGGCGGTGCGCGCGCTCGCGGCGCCCGCACCGGCCGGCGGCTGACCGGTCAGCGCAGCGTCGGGAGCACCTGACCGCCCGAGAGCACCTCGCGGAACGGGTCGCCGCGCTCGGCGACCCGCTCCAGCACGGTGCGGACGGTGAACGCGTCGGGCCGGAGCCACGGCTCGTCGAGCTCGTCCCAGGTGATCGGCGCGGACACCGGCGCGCCGGGCCGCGCGCGGGGGCTGTACGGCGCGACGAGCGTCTTGTTGATCGCGTTCTGGGTGTAGTCCAGCCGCGCCTGGCCGCCGCGGGCGCGGACCTCCCACTTCCAGCTGACGAGCTCGGGGACCACGGCGCCGACGGTCCGGGACACCCGCTCGACCCACGCCCGGGTGTCGTCGAAGGACGGACCGCGCTCGATCGGGATCCACACCTGGATGCCGCGCTGGCCGGTGAGCTTCGGCGCCGCGCGCACGCCGAGGTGCGCGAAGGCGTCCCGGTGCAGCCGGGCGAGCAGCAGCACGTCCTCCCACGTGGTGGAGGGCCCGGGGTCGAGGTCGACCAGCGCGTACGTCGGGCGGTGCGGGGCGTCGGTCCGCGAGGTCCACGCGTGCCACTCCAGGGCGCCGAAGTTGGCGGCCCAGACCAGCGCGGCGGGCTCGTCGGCGACCAGGTACGTCGTGGTCTCCCCCGGGTCCGCCTCGGGGTTGCGCCAGCGGGGCAGCCAGTCGGGCGCGTGGTCGGGCAGCTCCTTGTGCCAGAAGCCCTTCGACCCGGCGCCCTGCGGATACCGATGCATGTTCAGCGCCCGCCCGCGCAGGTAGGGCAGCGCGACCGGGGCGATCTGCGCCGCGTACCGGACCAGGTCCCGCTTGGTCACCGGGGGCTCGCCGTCCCGGGCGGGGAACAGCACCTTGTCGAGGTTGGTCACCCGCAGCCGGCGGCCGAACACCGCCCAGGTGCCGCCGTCCGGCCCGAGGTCGTCGAGCGCCGCGAGCTCGTCCGCGGTGGGCGGCTCGACGGCGGGCGGCCGCAGGTCCACCGACGCCTCCGCGGCGGGCAGGTCGGAGCGCCACAGCCGGTCGGGGTCGGCCTTGACCTCGTCGTTGGTCCGGCCGCTGAGCACCGAGCGCGGGTGGTCCTCGGCGTCCCAGCCGGCGACGGCGTGCTCGTCGTGCTTGTGCACGAGCAGCCACTGCTCCTTGCCGCCGGGGTCCGGCCGGCCGCGCCGGACCAGCGCGAGCCGGCCGTGCAGCTTGGTGCCGTGCACGTCCAGGTGCAGCTCGCCGGCGGCGATCGCGGCGGCCGGGTCGTCCGTGCCGTGCGGCTCCCAGGTGCCGCGGTCCCACACGATGACGTCGCCGCCGCCGTACTCCCCGGCAGGGATCACGCCCTCGAAGTCCTCGTACTCCAGCGGGTGGTCCTCGACGTGCACCGCCATCCGGCGCGCGTCCGGGTCGAGCGTGGGCCCGCGGGGCACCGCCCAGGACACCAGGACGCCGTCGACCTCGAACCGCACGTCGTAGTGCAGCCGGCGCGCGCGGTGCCGCTGGACGACGAACCGCCGCGGCCCGCCCGGCTCCCCCGACCCGGGCCCGCCGGACGGCTCCGGGGTGCGGTCGAAGTCCCGCATCGACCGGTACGTCTCCAGGCCGTGCCGCGGCGCCTCCGCCGAGCCCTGCTGCCGCCGCGCCACGGGTCAGCCCAGCCAGCGCCGCAGGCGCTTGCGCCGCGCGGCCTTCCAGACGCCGCGCAGCTCGGCCTGGGCCCGCTCGCCGCGCCGCTCCTCGGCCGCGTGCAGCCGCCCGTACCGGAACGCCGCGACCGGGTCCTCGACCCGGCCCGCGAGGTCGTGCAGCCGCGCGCGCGTCACCACGGAGTCCTGGTGCTCGCCCAGCACCTCCTGCACGGCCTCCATCGCCCGGGCGTACCGCTTCGCGTCCCTGCCGAGCGCGGGCCGCACGGCCTCGCCGGCGTACCGGGCGTTCTTCGCGGCCTTGCGCGCCTCGTGCAGCAGGCCCTCCCGCCGGGCCCCGGGCGGCGCGGACCGGGCACGGCGGACCAGCCTGCGGACCCTGGCGTCCCGGCCGGCGACCAGCGCCGGCAGCACCTTCCGCGCGCGCCGGGACGCCGCCGCGGTGAGCGGCGGCTCCGCGACGAGGGCGTGCAGGTCGCGCAGCAGCCCCCGGTAGCGGTCCCCGTCGAGCACCGCGAGCACGCGCCGGTACGCCTCGTCCCGGTCCCGGCCGAGCACGGCGACCGCGGGGTCGGCCGCGACGACCGCCTCGCCGGCGTGCTCGGCGTCGACCGCCGCCCGCACCCGCGCCTGCAGCACCTCGGCGTCCCGCGCGGCCCCGAGCTCGCCCGCCAGCCAGCGGAGCTCGCCCCGCAGCGGCCGGGTCTCCCGCGCCTGCAGCAGCGGCTCGAACGTCCGCAGCGCGCTGCGCAGCCGCCGTGTCGCCACCCGCATCTGGTGCACCGCGTCGGGGGCGCCGAGCCGCACGGCGAGGTCCTGGGCGACGATCGTCGCGACCAGGTCCCCGGCGTAGGCGACGACCACGTCGCCCGCCGGCGAGGACGCCGTCACCGCCGGGCGCCGCGGCGGCGCGGGGTGGCCCAGCACCCGGCCGACCTTGGACGCGCCCGGGACCGGCCGCAGCCCCGCCCCGGCCAGCACGCGCTCCACGGCGTCGAGCATCCCGGTGCCCGCGTCGACCAGCTCGACCTCCACCTCGCGCCACGTCTCCGGCGCGAGCACCGCGTCCCCGGAGCCGTCGGTGGGCAGCACCCGCCGGCCGGTCACCCGGTCGTCCGCGAGCTCCAGCAGCACCCGGCCCGAGGCGTCCACCAGCCGGCGCGCCTCCCGCTCCGTCTCGAGCTCGGCCACGGGCCGCAGCGGGGCGCCGCGGGTCACCGCCCACACCAGCGAGCGCAGCGCGGCCGGCACCGTCCGCACCGCCCGGCCCGGCGGGAGCCGCACCTCGGAGCGCGCGTCCGTCCCCGCGGGGACCTTGAGGTGCCAGCCGTCGTCGGCGCCGCCCGTCCGCCGGCGCAGCGTCAGCCCCGCGGTCGCCAGGCGGAGGTCCGCCGTGTCGAAGTAGGTGGCACGCAGCCGGTACGACGCGGTGCTCTCGGTCAGCGCCGTCCCGGGGTCGGGCAGCGCCCCGTCGGCCGCCGCGACGAGCTCGGCGAGCGACGGCAGGACGGTGGTGGCGTCGGCGGCGTACGTGCGCTCGACCTCGCGGTGCACGACAGGCATGCCCCCGTTCTACCGCTCCCGGGCGCCGCGGGCGATCCGGGCAGCGCCGGGACCTGCACGCACGCAGACCCGGGACCCCGGTCCCTCAATCCCGGGCTCCGCTGCACGATCGAGAGGGCCGGGGACGCAGGGGGCGTCCCGGAGCACCTCGGAGGACCACCTTGCCCACCACCACCCGCCCGTCCGCCTGGTTCCGCGACCGCGGCGTGAGCACCCGCATCCTCACCGCCGTGCTGCTGGCCGTCCTCGTCGGGGCCGTCGTCGGCGTCGTCGGCGTGACCGCGCTCGCGAGCACCAACGCCGCCACGACGGCCATGTACGAGCAGAACTTCACCGGCCTGCAGCACGCCGCGACGATGCGCCGCGCGATGGTGCAGATGCGCCTGGACGTGACGAACCACGCGCTGTCCACCGACACCGCCGTGATGGCGCAGATGGAGGAGAAGATCGCCGCGAGCGAGGCCGAGCTGCGCGAGGCCGTCGCCGCGTACGACGCCCTGCCCCTGGACGAGGCCGACCGGCAGGCGCTGGCCGACTTCGAGGGCGCGCTCGCGCAGTACCTCGAGATCCGCGACGAGGAGCTGCTCGTCGCCAGCCGCGCGCACGACGTCCGCGCGTTCGCCGAGGCGCGGGACACCCTCGCCCAGCCGGTGATCGACGCGATGTCCGGCGCCGTCACCACGCTGGTCGAGGGCGAGGAGACCGCCGCGGCCGCCGCCGCCCGCACCGCCGCCGCCGAGTTCCGCAGCAGCCGCACCACCGTGGTGCTCGTGCTGGTGCTCGGCACCGCGCTGGCCGTCGGCCTCGGCCTGCTGGTCGCCC
>JAPSIJ010000260.1 GCA_031178805.1 Cellulomonas sp.
GCGCTGGTGACGCGCCGGGACGGCGTGGTGGCGGACGTCGACGCGCTCGTCCGGGACCTGGCGACCGCGGAGCAGGCGATGCTCGACGCCGTCGCCGCGTACGGCACGCTCGCGCAGGCCCGGGCCGCGGTCTCCGGGCAGATCGACCTCGCGGACGACGCCCTCGGCCGCCCGGGCTCGCCGGCGTCCGGCGGCACCCCGGAGCAGGTGGCGGCGTGGTGGGCGGCCCTGTCGGCGGACGAGCAGCTGGCGGTGCTGGCGGCCCGGCCCGAGCTCGTCGGCGGCGCCGACGGCATCCCGGCGACCGTGCGCGACCGCGCGAACCGGCTGCTGCTGGAGACCGACCTGGAGGTGCTGGAGCTGCGCGAGGACCGCGGCGAGCAGCTCTACGGCGACCGGCAGGCGCTCGAGAACGCCCGTGCGGCCCGGGACGCGCTCGCCGAGGCGGCGCAGCACGTCGACCCGGTCAGCGGCGAGCCGCTCGTGCCGCTGCTGCACCTGTACGACGCCTCCGCGTTCGGCGGGGACGGCAAGGTCGCGATCGCGTTCGGCGACCCGGACACCGCGGACCACGTCTCGGTGATGGTCCCCGGGCTCACCAGCCGCGGCACCGCGGCGGGCGGGAACGCCGACGCCGCGTACAACATCTACGAGTCCGCCCGGCTGGCCGACCCGTACTCGACGGTGTCCTCGATCATGTGGATCGGCTACGACGCCCCGAGCGACTGGGACTCGCTGACCGTGGCCGGCGAGGGCCGCGCCGAGGAGGGCGGCGAGCTGCTGTCCCGGTACGTCGACGGCCTGCGGGCGTCGCGGGAGGGCGAGCCCGCGCACCTGACGGTGATCGGCCACAGCTACGGCTCGACGACGACCGCGCACGGGGCGACCGACCACGGGCTCGCCGTGGACGACATCGTGCTGGTCGGCAGCCCGGGCGCCGGTGGCGGGGTCGAGCACGCCGACGAGCTCGGCGTCGGGGCGGACCACGTCTGGGCCGGCAACAACAGCCGCGACCTGGTCGCCGCGCTGGCCGACGACGGCTGGGTCGGCGGCTGGGTGCTGGGCGGCGCGGGCCTGGGCAACGACATCGTCGAGGACGACTTCGGCGCGAACCGGTTCCAGGCCGAGTCCACCACCCGGGCCGACGTCGTGCGGAACTTCGGCGACCACACGAAGTACTTCGACGCCGACACCGAGTCCGTCTACAACATCGGGCAGGTGGTCGTCGGGGACTACGACGAGGTGCTCGGCGCCGAGCACTCCACGGACCCGTGGTGGGACGGGCCGCACGACCCCGAGGCCGAGCGCGACCCGCAGTCCTTCGAGGACCGGAGGCCCGAGTGGTGACCCGCCGGCCCGCCGCCGTCGCCGGCGTCGCGCTGCTGGCCCTCGCGCTGGCGGGCTGCGGCGGCGGAGCGACCGGCGAGGACCTGGCCGCCAGCGAGGAGGCGGTCCGCGCGGCCGCGCGCGAGGACATCCCGGTGGTCGCGGAGGCGCTCGGCGGCGAGGTGCAGGAGGCCTGGGGCGAGGTGGAGTTCGGCGGCGACGGCATCGTCGACCGCCGCCGCTACGAGGTCACCGCGACCGTGCGCGCGGCCGGCGTCGACGCGGACGCGGTCGCCGCGGCCTTCGAGGAGGCCGGGTACGAGGTGGTGCAGAACAGCCCCGCCGGCATCGTGGGGGAGCGCGAGGCGCTGTCGGTCGGCACCGCCCCGCCGCAGGACGGCACCCTCCGGGTGAACCTGCGCGGCGCGTGGCTGGAGCTGGACGACGGCGTGCCGCGGGACGCGTCCCGGGAGCCGGTCGACCTCGGCTGACGGTCAGCCGGGACCCGGTCGCGCGCCCGCCCGCACGGAGCCCGGGGTCCGGCCGGTCGTCCGGGTGAACGCCCGGCTGAACGCCGCCTCGGACCGGTAGCCGAGCTCGTCGGCCACCGAGGCCACCGTCGTCGAGCGGGCGCGCAGCCGGTCGTGGGCCACGGCCATCCGCCAGCGCGTGACGTACCGCATCGGCGGCTCGCCCACCAGCTCGGTGAACCGCGCCGCGAACGCCGTGCGGGACATCGCCGCCGCCCGCGCCAGCCGGTCCAGCGTCCAGTCCCCGCCCGGCTCGGCGTGCACCGCGGCCAGCGCCCGGCCCACCTGCGGGTCGTCGAGGGCGCCGAGCCAGCCGCTCCGGGCCGCCGGGTCGCGGTCCAGCCAGGCGCGGATCGCCTGCACCACGAGCACGTCGGCGAGCCGCGTCGCGATCGTCTCGCCGCCGGGTCGCACCGCCGCGAGCTCGGCCGCCATCAGCCGCACGGTCTCCCGGGTGGACGTCGGGCCGGGGTCGTCCGCCGCCACGTGCACCACCGCCGGCAGCAGCGCCAGCAGCGCCCGCGCCGCCGGGTCGTCGAACACGACCACCCCGCACAGCAGCGTCGCCGGCGCGCCGCCGCCCCCGTGCCGGAGCACCGAGTAGTGGTCGGTGAGGTACCGCTGCGGGAGCAGGTCCGCCCGCGGGGCGGGCCCCGCCGGGCCGTCGGCCGTGCGCAGCAGGTGGCCCGCGCCGTGCGGCACCAGGGCGAGGTCGCCGGCGCGCAGGTCCACCGCCGCACCGGGCGCCTCCACCCGGCAGCTGCCCGCCGTCAACACGTGGAAGCTCACGGAGTCGGGCACGGCCGGCATGGTCAGCGCCCACGGCTCGGTGAGGTCCGCGTGGCAGTAGAACGCCCCGCGCATCCGCAGCCGGTGCAGCGTCGTGCCCAGCCGGTCCCGGTCCTCCCACGGCAGCGTCACGGTGCACCTCCCTGCCACGACCCTGGCAGCGCCGGGACGGATGAGCAAGGACGGCGGACCCGGGGGCATGGATCGTCCGCCGCGCGCTGCCTAGCGTCGAAGCACCAGCCCCACCACCCAGGAGGTCACCATGTACGTCGTCGCCGGAGCCACGGGCCGGGTCGGATCGGCCGCCGCGGCGGCCCTGCTCGCCGCCGGGGCGCCGGTCCGGGTGCTCGCCCGGGATCCCGCCCGCGCGCAGGGCTGGCGGGACCGCGGGGCGCAGGTGCACGCGGTCGACCTGCGGGACCGGGACGCCCTGGCCGCCGCCGCCCGCGGGGCCGAGGGCCTGTTCGTGCTGCTGCCGTTCGACCTCACCGCGCCGGACCTCGACGCGTACGCCGCGGCCCTGACCGCGGCGGTCGCCGGCGCGGTGCGGGACAGCGCGGTGCCGCACGTCGTCGTGCTGTCCTCCGGGGGCGCGGACCTGCCCGCGGGGACCGGCCCGATCGCGGCGCTGCACCACCTGGAGCGCGCCCTCGGCGCCACGGACGCCGTCGTCACGGCGGTCCGGCCCGGGCACTTCCAGGAGAAGGTGGCCGACGTGCTCGACGTCGCCCGTGGCGCCGGCGTCTACCCGGTGCTCGCCGCGTCGGCGGACGTGCCGCACCCGCAGGTCGCCACCCGGGACGTCGGCGCCGTCGTCGCGCGGGCGCTGCTCGCGCCGCCGGCCCGGAGCGAGGCCGTGGACGTGCTCGGCCCGGTCGTCACCGAGCGCGCCGTGGCCGAGGTCCTCGGTGCCGCGCTCGGCCGGCCGCTGGAGGTGGTGACCGTGCCCGAGCCCGGCTGGCCCGCCGCCCTGGCCGAGGCCGGACTGCCGCCGCACGCCGCCGCGGCGCTGGCCGAGCTGTACCGGGCCGACGAGCGCGGCCTGCTCGCGCCGCGCGGCGACCGCGTCGTGCACGCCACGACGCCGGTGGCGGAGACCGTGGCCCGGCTGGTGGGCGCGACCGCGGCGGTCTGAGCGGGGTCCGAGCGGCGCTGCCCGGCGCCGGGCCGGTCACGTCCCGTTCACCGGCGCCGGGTACCGTCGAGCCGTACCCCACCCCGCACCGCCCTGGAGCCGCACGCCGTGAACGACGCCCTCGCCCTGCCCGCCGCCGTCCTGTGGGACATGGACGGCACCCTGGTCAACACCGAGCCGCTCTGGATGGCCGCGGAGACCGAGCTGGTCGAGTCCTGGGGCGGCACCTGGACCCACGAGGACGGGCTCACCCTGGTCGGGAACCCGATGAAGGTGTCCGGCGCGATCCTGCAGGGCCGCGGCGTGGGCCTGTCGGTGGACGAGATCGTCGCGTTCCTCAACGGGCGGGTCGCCGCCGCGGTCGCGGA
>JAPSIJ010000261.1 GCA_031178805.1 Cellulomonas sp.
GCGGCAGCTCGCCCGCACCGGCTCCGACCACGTGCTGCTCGACGCCCGGCACCTGGGCGCCGAGCGGCTGCGGCGGCGGTTCCCCACCATCGCCGAGCGGCTGGCCGAGCACGGCCTGGACCTCGCCTCCGACCTGATCCCGGTGGCGCCCGCGCAGCACTACCACTCGGGCGGCGTCGTCACCGACCTCGCCGGCCGGTCCACCCTGCCCGGGCTGTACGCCGTCGGCGAGGTCGCCTGCACCGGCGTGCACGGCGCCAACCGGCTCGCGTCCAACTCGCTGCTCGAGGGCCTGGTGTTCGCGCACCGCGCCGCCCACGACGTCGCCCGCCGCGTCGAGTCAGGGGCGCTCCGCCAGGTCGACCCCGTCGAGCGGCCCGGGGACGAGGCGCTGGTCGCCGGGGCCGCCCGGTCCCGCGTGCAGCGGATCGCGACCGACGGCGCCGGGGTCCTGCGCTCCGGCGCCGGGCTCGCCGCCGCCGCGCAGGCCCTGGCCGCCGTGCCGACGGACGCCCACCGGCGCGCGGACGGCGGCGAGCGGCCGGTCGCCGCCCCGCAGGTCGCCGAGTGGGAGACCACCAACGTGCACCAGGTCGCCACGGTCCTCGCCGCCACCGCGGCGACCCGGCGCGAGACCCGCGGCGGCCACCTGCGCAGCGACCACCCGGCCGCCGACGACGCCTGGCTGCTCCGCGTCGAGGCCGCCCTGACCCCCGACGGCACCCTCACCCAGACCCCCACCCCCTTGCCCTGACCCGCCCGTCCCGTCCCGTCCCCGTTCCGTCCCCTTCCCGTCCCCTTCCGTCGAGTGGAGCGTCCGGCCCGACACGCCGGGGTGTGTCGGGCCCAACGCTCCACTCGGTACAGGCGGGGCGGACGGGGCGGGCCGGGGGCGGCCTAGGGTGGGCGGCGTGACCGAGCAGAGCGTGCGCACGTCCGTCCCGACCGCGGCCGGGGGGCTGGACCCCGAGTGGCTGACCCGGACCGTCGCCGTGGCGCTGGACGAGGACCTCGGGGCCGCGCCCGGCCGGGACGTCACCACGCAGGCGACCGTCGACCCCGGCGTGCCCGGCGTCGCGCACCTGGTGGCCCGCGAGGCCGGCGTGGTCGCGGGGCTGCCGGTCGTCGCCGAGGTGCTGCGCCAGGTCACCGACCGGCTCGGCCTGGCCCCGGCGGCCGTGGACCAGCGGGTGCCGGACGGCACGGCGGTGGCGCGCGGCGACGTGCTGGCCGTGCTGACGGGGCCGGTGCAGGCGCTGCTGGTCGCGGAGCGCACCGCGCTGAACCTCGCGTCGCGGGCGTCCGGCGTCGCCACCCACACCCGGCGCTGGGCGGACGCGCTCGCGGGCACGGGCGCCCAGGTGCTCGACACCCGCAAGACCACGCCCGGGCTGCGCGAGCTGGAGAAGTACGCGGTCCGGTGCGGCGGCGGCACGAACAAGCGGATGGGCCTGCACGACGTCGCCATGGTGAAGGACAACCACGTGGTCGCGGCCGGCGGCGTCGCGGCGGCGGTCGAGGCCGTGCGCGCGCGGTTCCCCGGCGTCACGATCCAGGTCGAGGCGGACACCACCGAGCAGGCGCTCGAGGCCGTCGGGGTCGGCGCGCGGTTCCTGCTGCTGGACAACATGCCGACGCCGGTGCTGGCCGCGACGGTCGCGGCCGTGCGCGCGCTCGAGGGCGAGGTCGGCCGGGTCGAGCTGGAGGCCACCGGCAACCTCACCCTCGACCGGGCCGCCGAGGTCGCCGCGACCGGCGTGGACTACCTGTCGGTCGGCGCCCTGACCCACTCCTCGCCGATCCTCGACCTGGCGCTGGACCTCGTCGCCGGCGTGGCCGGTCCCGCGACGCCCGCGTGACCGGGCGGGCGCCGCGCGGTCGATAGGATCGCGGGGTGACCGAGCCGACCGCCCCCGCGCCCGCCGCCGCCCCCGACGACCTCCCGGAGCAGCTCCGGGTCCGCCGGGAGAAGCGCGACCGGATGCTGGCGCAGGGCGTCGAGCCGTACCCGGTCGGCGTCCCGCGCACGCACGCCATCGCGGACGTCCGTGCCGCGCACCCCGACCTCGAGCCCGGTCAGGAGACCGAGGACGAGGTCGGCGTCGCCGGGCGCGTCGTCTTCCTGCGCAACACCGGCAAGCTCTGCTTCGCCACGCTGCAGGACGGCGAGGGCAACCGGCTGCAGGCCATGCTCAGCCTGGCGAACGTCGGCGAGGACCGGCTGGCCGCGTTCAAGGCGGACGTCGACCTCGGCGACCACCTGTTCGTGCACGGCCGGGTCGTGGCGTCCCGCCGCGGCGAGCTGTCCGTGATGGCCGACGCCTGGCAGCTCGCCGCCAAGTCGCTGCGCCCGCTGCCGAACCTGTACGCCAAGGGCGACGAGGAGGCCCCGGAGCTGTCCGAGGAGCTCCGCGTCCGCCAGCGCTACGTCGACCTGATCGTCCGCCCCGCCGCCCGGGACGCGGTGCGGCTGCGCGCGGGCGTCGTGCGCTCGCTGCGGGAGAACTTCCACCGCCGCGGCTACCTCGAGGTCGAGACGCCGATGCTGCAGACGCAGCCCGGCGGCGCGGCCGCGCGCCCGTTCGTGACCCACATGAACGCGTTCGACATCGACCTGTACCTGCGGATCGCGCCGGAGCTGTTCCTCAAGCGCGCCGCGGTCGGCGGCCTGGAGCGCGTGTTCGAGATCAACCGGAACTTCCGCAACGAGGGCGCCGACTCCACGCACTCGCCGGAGTTCGCGATGCTGGAGGCGTACGAGGCCTACGGCGACTACGACACGATGGCCGCGCTGACCCAGGACCTGGTGCAGACCGCCGCGCAGGACGTGCTCGGCACCACGACGGTCACCCTGCCGGACGGCGAGGAGTACGAGCTCGGCGGGCAGTGGGCCCAGCTGACCATGTACGGGTCGCTGTCCGAGGCGCTCGGCGAGGAGATCACCCCCGCCACCTCCGTCGCGGAGCTGCAGAAGATCGCGGACCGGCTCGACGTGCAGCTCGACCCGAAGCGGGTCAGCCACGGCAAGCTGGTCGAGGTCGTCTGGGAGCACCTGGTGGGCGACCACCTGCACGCGCCCACGTTCGTCCGCGACTTCCCCGTCGAGACCAGCCCCCTGACCCGCGACCACCGCTCGCAGCCGGGCCAGGTCGAGAAGTGGGACCTCTACGTGCGCGGTTTCGAGCTCGCCACCGCCTACTCCGAGCTCGTCGACCCGGTGATCCAGCGGCAGCGGTTCGAGGCGCAGGCGATCCTCGCCGCGGCCGGCGACGACGAGGCCATGCGCCTGGACGAGGACTTCCTCGCGGCCGTCGAGTACGCGCTGCCGCCGACCGGCGGGATGGGCATGGGCGTGGACCGGCTGCTGATGGCGCTCACCGGCCTCGGCATCCGCGAGACCATCCTGTTCCCGCTCGTGAAGCCGCAGGCGTGAACCGCCGGACGGCATTTGCGCGGGCGTAGGCTGGTGCCATGAACATCGGTCCCGCGCTGGCCGCGCTGCTGCCGTCGATCGGCGTCGGCCTGATCTTCTGGCTGGCGATCCGCTCCCTCGTGAACGCGGACCGCACGGAACGCGCCGCATTGGCCCGGATGGACGCCGCGGAAGCGGCCGCCGCGCGTCAGTCGAATGACACCGAGAAGGCGCCCGAAATCTGAGCAATGTGCGCGGCGGCTTTGACGCCGGCCGACTGTGCTGCCATGCTTTTCCCGACCGCACGTTTCTGCCGCTCGAAAGTTCATGGGGGAGCAGCGGCCAACAGCTCGGGAGGGCGACACAATGGCACAGAAGGTTCAGGTCCTGCTCGTGGACGACATTGACGGCGGGACCGCCGACGAGACGGTGTCGTTCGCGATCGACGGGGTGACCTACGAGATCGACCTGACGACCGAGCACGCGACCGAGCTGCGCGACGCGCTCGCCACCTGGGTGGGTCACGCGCGGAAGGTCGGCGGGCGCTCCGGCGGCCGCAGCTCCGGCGGCAGCAGCAGCGGCGGCACCAGCCGCCCGCGCCGCTCCTCCGACGCCGGCGCGGTGCGCACCTGGGCGAAGGAGAACGGCTACGAGGTCTCCGAGCGCGGGCGCATCTCCGCGGAGATCCGCGAGGCCTACGAGGCCGCCCAGGGCTGACCC